>NZ_JAMPKB010000003.1:0-180628 GCF_039961925.1 Trichocoleus sp. DQ-U1
AATCGGCTGCTGCTTGCAGGATCGGGCGGAAGTCAGGATGGCTAATCGCTTTACAGGTACGGATATCGGGGAAAGCTTGGGGCGCTTTCGGATGGGGAATCGGGAGGTTTGGGGCAACGGCGACGCTAATCATACCCAGTTCGTTGACGCAACGGTGCATTTCCGCAACTGCGGCATCTACATCCTGTAGAGGCAATACACCAATGGGTTTGAGCCGGTTATCGTAACCCCGGCAGTCGTCGGCAATGTAGTTGTTGTAAGCACGACACAGCGCGATCGCAAAGTCCTTATCCAATAAGCTAGAAAAGACTAAGTTGAGCGTGCCGTAAATTACCTGGATATCAATGCCTTCTTTATCCATGTGTTCAATCCGCACGCGATTGAACATTGCCCCCAAGGTTGTATCTGGATGCAGGTTGCGAAAGCCACCTTTCCCCAGTCCCTGAGGCTGCGGGAACATCCGCATAAAGTCGTTTTTACCCGTTGCCGGATTAAAGTCTACGATTCTCGCCCGTTGGTCGCCCAGACTATCAATCGCTAAACCGATGCGATCGCGATACTCTGGCTCTAGATAATCCCGCATTACTAAAGGATTTTCTATTTTATGGGCATCTGCATCAATTACCAGTAGACCTTGATACATGAACACTCCTTAATAATTTGCTCAATCGTTACCTGCAAATAAATTCCAGGTTTTCAGGGCGTCGGATAGAAGCCTGCCCCGATGAAGACACAATGTTTTTAATTGAATACTCGCCTTGCGGCTGAAATTTAATTCAACGCTTTCTGCTTGCGATGCAAGTATGTCCAAACTTGGCGCAGTCCAAACCAGTTCTCAAAAGACCACATGAGGGAAACCAGGATGGTAATGCCGGGGTACTTGACAAAAGCCGGGTGATTCTTCTCGAAGACAGCATGACCGCCCAAAGCGAATACTTGGGTGAGGACTAAACACACAAGCGTTAACCGCCAATCATAAAACAGAAAACCCACAGCGGCGATCGCTAGAACATTAGTCAAGTGGTGCAGAAACTGGTTGATGGGATGCTGATGACTCGCAACAAAGTGGGCTTTAGCCTCCTGGAAGTAGCTCAAAGTAATTCTCCTGCGGTTGAAACCCGAATTTGTCAAACTCAAAGCGTTGTAGGAACGATATCACTAAGTCTCTTGCGAAAGGGAGAGAAATTAGAATTTTTTTAGGTTGCTTTAACCCAGGTTGGACATTTTGCCCTTGGGATGGCAGCGAGGAGAATGTCATTAAGTCAGCCTTAAACCAAAGCCCTAAACTAAAGTTTGGACTAAAAGCTGAAACCCGTTTTAACGGGTTCAACGGCTTACCCAGTAAGCTTTAGCTTACTTTAGCTTTAAGCCGGAAATTTATTTCCCGGCTACCTGCGTCAATCTCATTCCCGCTAGGACACGCCTACCGCCACCGGAGTTGCAAATAACCCCGTGATTGACTCAGTTCCTCTTCGCCCAGCCATTCTACAGGCTTGTAAGTGCCAAAAACCCGATCCCACCAATCCACCCCCAAACCAAAATTGTGATGCCACATTCCATATTTGTGATGCACGTAGTGAACCGGCATCTTCATCCAGAAGCACTTGGTTGGGTTTTCGTGCTGTAGCTGATGGGCATAAGCTGAAAATGCAGCATAGAATAAGCCACCGAGGAACCAACCGATTCCAGCCTCCCACGAGTAGAAAAACATCAAACACATTACTAGCAAACTGCCTCTAACATAGTCTCGAAACTCCCACAACACCCCCTGTCCTTCGTTACGACGGTGATGATCTCGATGACGTTCGCCAATCCGAGGCGAGACGTGCATCAAGCGATGTAGCCAATATTCCACTAGACTTGCCAAGACAAACGCCACACAAAAAAAAGCCATTCCTACAGAAAGTTTTGCTAATAAGGTCATAAACTCCCATTCCTCACACTTTTTCTGTATATCAACACACCTGAAGCCTTTTTTATTCGATTTGATTAGCTAGGACGGTTATATCCTATGGGAAATCTTACTAATTTTTTGTTTTCTATTGCTGCTGCCGAGAGCGATCGCGAAATTCAAAAAAGTATAGGGTAAGGCAAATATAATTCCACAAGCTGCACGCCATCGACTCCAAGAGAACACGGCTCGTGATGTAGGATATATCCTCCAGAAACGATTGACTGCACACACCATTTCATCGCCCAATCCGATGACTTCATGCCACCAACCGGCAGGAATATAAAGTGTTTCACCTTGCTCAAGGATTACTTCGCATTTATGCTGGAGTGCCTGCTTGAATTTTGGCATTGTTTTAAAGTCAGGATTTTCCAGATCCACCTGACTAAACCAAGAACGCAATTTCAAGCCGTGTCGCAAATGAATATATACCGGAAATGGATAGAGATTGTAGGTCTGTGAGGGTGGAAAAAACACTATTTTTTTAGCACCATGCAGTTGCATCAGCGTGCCGTCCACTGAGTCATAATGTAAGCCTGAACGATGACCTCCCGGAGCTACATAGATGTTCAGTTCGCTTGCAGGCTTCGTTAAACCCAGCCGAGAGCCAATTGTTTTTAAAGACTGGGTATCTGCAAGCGGAGTATTTTTGAGGGGACATTTTCCTAGGTTAATGTCATTTTCATGAGCCTTATGGTTACGCAACATCTCTGCATATTCTGTGAATGGCATACTTTGCAAATTCACGCCACTGCCGATGCTTTTCCATTTGCGCTTTTCCTGCTTTTCTCTTTCCCGCCCTGGATTCCGGAACATTAACTCTTGATTGCCAAATTTTTCACATAAATAGTCTAGATTCCAGTCACCTTCACTTTCCAATAAGCCCGTCATGATAACAGGAGTTCCGGTTTTTTGATATTTTTCAAAAAATATTTCTGGTGTTATCGATGAAATATCCACTCGTTCGATTGGCTTGACCCGCTTTTCCAAGTCTAATTTTATGACATTTTCCGATTTGGTTTCCATACCTATCTCCTCACCTATTTTGAGTCAATAATAGTTGGATATATAATCATAATTCATTTATGAAAGCTTAGATATCTCTTTTCTCTCTTCCTTATCGCTCTTGGCGTCTAAGCGCTATCGCTAACGCGAGGCTAACGCCAACGCGCAGGCTTCGCCAACGCGCAGGCTTCGCCAACGCGGTTCATAAAATTTACAACTCCTATAGAACTGCTATAACTGTCCCCAAAAAGCTTCGTTTTCATCGCTCATTAGTCATTAATAAAGACATTATGAATAATAACTACTAGCGAAGTTTAGCATTTAGTTTGAAGAAAAAGAAAAAATCTGCTTTAATCGACATCTAGTTATTCTTGCTAATGGATCTAATGCACTAATGGCAAATCTATTGCTACCAGTTTTGACAACGATTGCTGAACGTGCCAGGGCGAATTTTGTGAAAAAAACTCGCCGGACTTCTGCTGTACAGGAGCAGTTATTAAAGGAGCTATTGCAAGCTCATAAAGATACCGAATTAGGTCGCAAATATGGACTGAGAGATATCAGAACAATCGAGCAATTTCAACAACAGATTCCGATTCTGCCTTACAGCAGCTATGAACCCTATACTGAACGCATTGCCCAAGGTGAAAAAAATATTTTAACGCCAGATCCGGTCGTTTATCTCAATACGACCAGTGGCTCGACGGGAAATCAGAAATTAATCCCGGTGACTCAGCGATTTCAGAACTCGTTGGGATGGGCGAATCTGACTTGCATCGGCTTTTTAGGTGAGGCGCTGCGTTCGCAAGATCGAAAATTTGGCAAACTGTTAGTCACCAACACCGCCCAAATAACGGGACGCACCAGTGGCGGGATTGAATATGGGCCGGGAGGTACAGGCGTCCTCCGCATGGGCAAATTTCTCTACGAACAACTCTTTGCCCATCCTTACGAAACCCTACAAGCAGCGGATAGTATCACCCGCCATTATCTTTGCTTCTTATTTGCCCTGCGCGATCGCTCGATGCGAGGAATGGGAGCCAATTTTCCCATGCTCATCCTGCGAATCTGCAACTATTTAGAGCGCTACGCGGAAGATTTGATCCGAGACATCGAAACCGGAACCATTGCCAGTTGGTTAACACTCGAACCCGAACTTCGAGCCAAATTGGAACGGCAATGGTCAGCAAATCCAGGTCGCGCTGCTCAATTGCGTGAAATCTTAAAATCAGAGGGACGGCTTACCCCAAAACTAGCATGGCCTGAGCTATCTTTTACCGCCACCGCGCGGGGAGGAACCTCAGATTTTTACTTTGAGCGATTTCCCACCTACTTTGACGACATCCCTAGCTTTGGTGCCGTTTTCGCCTCCGCTGAAGGCACTTTTAGTATTTACCACGACCTCAACAACGATGGCAGCATCTTAGCCATTGAAGCAGGCTTTTTTGAATTTATCCCGCAAGACCAGTGGGAAGTAGAGCATCCCAAAACCTTACTCGCCACGGAAGTGAAGGCGGGAGAACTTTACCGGATTCTGATGACCAACTATAGCGGCTTCTACCGTTACGATATTGGTGATGTTGTAGAAGTGCTGGGTTTTTACGAGCAGGCTCCTCTGATTGTATTTCGTCACCGTCGAGGCGGGATCTTGTCTTCCACGACGGAGAAGACGACCGAATTTCATGCCACTCAGGTGATGCAAAGCCTGCAACAAGAATTTAGCTTGCCACTAGAGGATTTTTGTATCACTTTGTCCGAAAATGAGTTCCCCGCCCATTATCTCGTGAATATTGAACTCGTTAATGGTCATATTTTGAGCGATCGCCTTGCTTTTTTAGCCAGCTTTGACCGTAAACTCAAGGAAACTAACGTTTACTATCAATCCAAACGCAAGGATCAGGTGCCTCCTCCCCGACTGCGAATTCTGGCTCCTGGCAGCTTTGCCAAAGTTCGCCAACGTCAAGTAGAAAGGGGAATTCCGGATTCTCAACTAAAATTTCCTCATATTAGCGAAGATCGGAATTTTCTAGCTGGACTGGAAGTGGAGCAAGAGGTTAGACTTCCAGAGGATCGCGATTAAATTTGTCTTTGCTACCAAAGAAAAGCAGCAATCCTGCCACCATCGAGACACTCGCTGCCCCATAAAAGACCCCTGGCAAGCCGCCATAATTGATCGCTGGCCCTAGGAGAATCGGGGAGAGGAACTGTCCGAGGAAACCGGCACCCGTTCCGATTGCCAGCACGCTAGACCGGAGTTGTGAGGGGGCGAGATCGGCTAAAGCGCTATAGAGGTTGGGTAGCACAATCCCAAATCCCACCCCGAAGAGTACCGCTGTTATCAAAATCCAGAGGAGTTGGGACAGCAGTGGGATGGTTGCCAAGGTTAATGCCATCAGGGCAAATCCGGTTGCGGTGGCTCGATTTAAACCGAGTCGCTTGGCGAGTCCCTTCGCAGCAAAAGCGGAGACAGCAGCTGCCCCAACTGCCCGCGATGCCAGGACAATCCCATTGAGAGATGCTCCTGCCCCTATCGTTGCCTTGAGGTAAAGAGGTGCGTAAATAACGACGGCATACATTGCCACTGAGGCTAAGCAAAGGGTCAGTAACAACTGCAAGGCGTGGGGCTGTCCGATGATTTTACCCAGCTTTTGGTTTGAATCCGTGGCACGTTCTTTAACCCGAAGCTTCGGTGGCTTTTCTTTCAAAATTAAAGCAACCAAAAACGCTAGCGGCAACCCTAGCCCATACAGATAAAAAGCATATTGCCAGTGAGTGGCACCAACCCAGCCCCCTAAAAGCGGAAAAGCAATACCAGTCAGAGTTAGGGTACTGGTTGCGTAACCTAAAGCTTGCGATCGCGCTTCGCCTTCATACAGATTCCCCAGCAAGCCCAGACTCGCCGCGGCAATCCCCCCACTCGCGATACCCAGCAACCCCCGCATCACTAACAGCGGCGTCAGCGTTTGCATGAAAGCTCCTGCCGTGCCTAACACTGCGTAGAGAATTAGGGAAGGAATTAGCACCCGTAACCGACCAACTCGATCTGCCAAAATCCCTAGCAGTGGGCTGAATAGGGCAATCGTCAGGCAATGAAGGCTCACCAAATTACCGGCAAATGCAGGATCGAGGTGAAGTTGTTGTACCATTTCTGGCAAAATTGGCGCAATGACTCCCCCCGTCATGGTAGTCAGGGAGCCTGCTGCCAGCAGCACTAACAGTCTGCGATCGCCCAACATAAGCCAGAAACCTGCAATTTTTGGTCATCATAACCTAGATAGGTGGAAATCAACTTATTTTGGGCTGTTCTGGGTGATGGGTGATTCATCATTTGAAAAATCCCAAAAGACAAAACAAATTGATATTGACTTATCGGCGACTAGGAAGCTAAATATTGTCACAGAAACAGGCAACAGAGGCACAATTCATGGAACTGGCTACAACGCTAACCAGCCAGACCGTTCAGAATGCTGTTCGAGAGGTGGGCATCAATGGGAATCATTGGTATCCGGTGGGTTGGGCAGACCAACTGAAGCTCGGTGATATCATGCCTGTCGTCATTTGGCAGCAAGCGATCGCAATTTTTCGCGATACTCAAGGGAATCTCCATGCCTTAGAGGATGCTTGCCCTCACAAAGGCATCGCACTCCACAAGGGCACCGTCCAAGGGTGTAACTTGGCGTGTGCTTATCATGGCTGGGAATTTGACGGTGAAGGTCATTGTGTCAGCATTCCCTATCTTCCCGACACCCAAAAACTTCCCCGCGCCCAAGCCCGCAGTTATCCAGTGCAAGAAAAATATAATCTTATCTGGATCTTCCCTGGCGATCGCGCTCTCGCCACCACCTGTCAGCCGCCGGATATCCCTGAATTTGACGAGCCAGATTGGTTAATGGTGCCAGTGAGTGCCCACTTCCAGGCACATTTTTCCATCTGCAATGAGAACACGATGGATGTTTTTCATGGTTTCCTGCACCAAAAATTGCAGGGTTGGTTCGATCCGGTGCTAACAAGTCTGCGGGAGACAGACGCAGCAGTCTGCGCCGAATACAATGTTTCCTACAAAGGTCGCATGGCTCAGTTTCTCGGATTGAGCGATCGCGCTGACCAAGTCACCACCTTACCGATCTCGATTCAGTATCGATACCCTCATTTTTATACCGTTCTCCAGGGAGTTTCCGCCCTATACTTGATGCGATTGCCCGTTGGCTTAACTGAGAGCCGCTCTTTTGCCTTTTTCTTTTTCAAAGTCCGCTTGCCAAAATGGGTACTCAACCCGCTCAAGCCTTTGTTGCAAATCCTGCTCCCGCGCTTTGTGTTGTTGAAATTTCTCGCTCAAGACATCGAGATGATCGAAAGCGAGCAGCGAACCTATTTAGCCAATCCCCAGCGACGTTATGTAGAAATAAATCCAGCGATTATTGCTATCCAGCGGCTAATTGTCCGGCAACATGAGAAATTTGTGCAAAAATCTAGTCAATCGCAAAATCATCAGGGGAATTCAGAAAAGTCTATTTCTCTCTCGTGAGGCGATTGCAAGAGAGCCATCTGAACTAACCCAAGAAAATTCACTCGGATGAAGGCAATCTTAGCAGCGGCGTATCCTCTAGCCCTTTCTCAGTCCTGCGGTCAAGTGAGCTGGAGCAATATATTCATAAACACTATGAGGTCTTCTTCCTTCGGGCGTTTCGTCAGACCTGGATAGCAGAAACTGAGTCTGGCAAATATTACTGTTGAGCCAGAGGCGATCGCCGATCTGGTAAAAGCTGAGAGGAGTCAACTTGTGCAAATTGTTAAAGAATATGTCCAGCATTGGTACGAGAGCGGACTTGACCCCGATGAATATATCTGTCATCAGAAGCAGGGGAATACAGTCGAGATTGAAGACGCGGCGACGGGTGAGCGTCAAACCGTTCTCAGCTTCTGCACCAATGATGTTTTAGGGTTAGTTCACGAAGAAGCCGTTAAGCAAGGTGCCATTGATGCCATCCTGAAATACGGAACGTCAAACAGCTCCTGCTCCGTCTTGAGCGGTCGAATCGATCTGCATCGACAGCTAGAGGACGAGATTTCAGCCTTTAAGCATCTGCCCCATACCCAGCTATTTCTGAATGCTTGGATGGCGATGCAAGCCTTAATGGATGCCTTCTGCCACTTGGCAATTCCCGTGCCGGGATTTCAGAACACTCGCGAAACTTTAATTCTCACCGATGTCCTCAATCATGGCTGCATTGTCTCAGCCGTGGTCAATGCCGGGACTCGTTCCGGAAAAGTGTTTGGCAATAGCCCCCGCACCCGTGTAAAAGCTTACCGCCATTGTAATGTGGAGGATTTGGCGCGGAAACTGCATCGATATGCCCGACCTGGCGATCGCATTCTGGTTGTATCCGATGCCGTATTCTCAATGGATGGGGATATCGCGCCGCTGCTCGACATGATAAGTGTCCTGCAAAAATACGAGGGCAGCGTGCTGGTGATGGATGAAGCTCATGCCAGCGGTGCCATTGGAGCCACGGGAAGAGGGATCTACGAGCATTTTGGCATTTTGCCCAGTTATGCGATTGAGCGGGGCGTCGTGCCACTGATTATGACAACTTTCTCTAAGTTTGCCGCCTCAGCCGGAGCCGCCATTAGCAGTCATGTCGCGGAGTTAAAACCGCTGCTGAATGTTTCGCCCACCTCAATTGGAACCATTTCTTTACCGCCACCCATCACCGCTGCTGCCTTAGAAAGCATTCGTATCGTTCGTCAACAGCCAGAACGAGTCCAAAAGCTTCAGGAAAATACCCGATACTTGCGATCGCGCTTAGCTGAAAATGATTTTGCCGCAATTGGCGAGACCAACGTTGTCCCAGTCATTTTACCGTCGGAGATTAATCCCAAGGTCTTTGGCAGACAACTTTTGCAAGAGCGCGGTCTTTGGGTCTCTCCGATTTGGTTTATTGCCAAACCCCGCCTACGCATTACCGTCAACGCTCTCCACACTCACGAGGAAATGGATCGTTTGGTGGCAGGTATGGTAGCCGTTCGGGACTTATTGTATAAACCAACGATTAGTGCATAGCAATACCAGGCTTAACCTGAGATTGCCGTATGACTAGCCGTTTGCTTAACCCCTTTTTTGGAGTGCGTGATGCGTGTACTGCTCCTCTATCCACAATTTCCCAAATCGTTCTGGTCTTTTGACAAAGCGCTAGAACTAATCGGACGGAAGGTATCGCTTCCTCCGCTGGGAATGATTACAGTCGCAGCGATTCTGCCCCAAACTTGGGAGTTCCGCTTAATAGACCGCAATGTTCGATGTGAGACTGAAGCAGACTGGGCTTGGGCAGACCTCGTCATCATCTCCGGGATGATTGTCCAGAAACCCGATATGCTACACCTGATCCGCGAAGCAAAGCAGCGCGGCAAATTGGTAGCGGTCGGTGGTCCCTACGTTACCTCAGTTCCAAATGCGGCACAGGAAGCCGGAGTAGACTTTCTGGTTTTAGACGAAGGCGAGATTACCCTGCCGCTCTTAGTCGAGGCTTTAGAACGGGGTGAAACCGAGGGGGTATTCCGTTCCAATGGCGAAAAGCCGGATGTCACGAACACACCCATTCCCAGATTCGACCTGCTGGATCTAACTGCCTACAACGATATGTCGGTGCAGTTTTCGCGGGGTTGCCCGTTCCAGTGCGAGTTCTGCGACATCATTGTTCTCTATGGGCGCAAGCCACGCACGAAAACCCCCGCGCAACTGCTCGCTGAGTTACAAGCTCTGTATGATTTAGGCTGGCGGCGCTCTATTTTTGTGGTTGATGACAACTTCATCGGCAACAAGCGCAACGTCAAGCTCTTGCTGCGCGAACTCGGTCCCTGGATGGCAGCTCGCGGCTACCCCTTCCGCCTTTCGACGGAAGCCTCGGTAGACTTAGCACAGGATGAGGAATTGCTGGATTTGATGGTCGCTGCCAACTTCAGTGCAGTGTTTTTGGGCATCGAAACACCGGACACAGAGAGTCTGGCTCTGACTCAAAAATTCCAAAATACGCGCAATTCCCTGATGGAATCGGTTCAGAAAATCAATCGGGCGGGTTTGCGCGTGATGGCTGGTTTCATCATTGGTTTTGATGGTGAAAAGGCTGGAGCAGGTCGTCGGATTATTGATTTTGTGGAAGCGACAGCAATTCCTCAAGCACTGTTCAGTATGCTTCAGGCTTTGCCCAATACAGCGCTGTGGCATCGACTTCAAAAAGAGGGTCGTTTGCTGGAGGGGAGTGAAGAGGCGAATATCCACCAGACAACGCTTACCAATTTTATCCCCAGTCGTCCTTTAGAAGAATTGGCTCGTGAATACGTCAGTTGTTTCTGGGAACTGTATGAACCAGCTCGCTATCTGGCACGAGTCCATCGACACTTCCTAGAAATGAAGCCGACTCCTCACAAGAAGAAGTTCCGAATGCCGGGATTCACAGATATCAAGGCACTGTTCATCATTTGTTGGCGACAGGGGCTGAAGCGCAGTACACGCTTCCAGTTCTGGCGTCAAATGTTCTCCATCATCCAGCACAATCCGGGTGTATTTGAGTCTTATTTAATTAATTGCGCCCATATTGAGCATTTTATCGAGTACCGTCAAATTGTGCGCGACGAAATCGAAGCTCAGCTTACCGAATATCTAGCGAACAAGGGAACAGAAACTCCTCAAGAAAAGGTTCTGGCAAGCTAAGTCATTCAATGGATTGACTTTACCAATGAATTTGGAGAGTTAAATAAAAGTTGTTTCATTAAACACTTTTAAAACTATAAAAATGGTGGAGAATCAAACAAAAAAGATTCAAATTCGAGCAGTAACAACTCCGGAAGAAACTAAAATGTTTTTGGATGTTCCGGAGCGAGTTTATGCGAACGACCCTCACTGGGTAGCGCCAATTCGCAGCAGTATTGCCAAGCAGTTCACTCCTAGTAATCCGTTCCTTCAGTATGGGAAACTTCAACAGTTTATTGCTATCTCTGAGGGAGCAAACAGTTCTCAGGCAGTAGGACGCATTGTTGCCGCAGTCAATCATCGGTTGATTGAACGAGAAGGACAAAATGTTGGTTTATTCGGTTTTTTTGAGTGTGTCCAAGATTTTGCGATCGCGCAATCCTTATTTGAGACTGCCTGCAACTGGTTGCGGGAGCAAGGCATGACGGTTGTTCGGGGTCCCATCGACCTCTCAACTCACAATAATTGTTTATTTTTAGTAGACGGATTTGACTCGCCACCAATGGTGATGATGCCCTATAATCCGTCCTACTATCCAGAATTTATAGAGAAAGATGGCTGGCATAAAGCTAAGGATGCTTACGCCTATAATTTTTCTTTAGATAAACCCTTATCAGCAGAATTTGAGAAAGCTTATCGGATTGCTTGTAAATCAGGTGTTACCTTTCGTCCGTTAAGAACAAAAGGAGAAGGATTTGAGCAAGATTGCATCAGCCTTTATCATCTTTTTAACCGCGCTTTCGCTAATAACTGGAGTTCAACCCCGCGCAGCCAGGAAGAATTTTTAGAAGAAGCGAAAGAACTACAGACTTTAGTAGATCCGGATGTCTTTCCAATTGCCGAATATAACGGGGAAATGATTGGGTTTTGGATGGGATTACCCGACTACAATATTCCTCTAAAACACGTCAATGGAAAGTTAAATTGGCTGGGAATTCTTAAGTTCCTTTGGTATCGCCGTCAAATTGATCGAGGACGAGTAATTGCCATTTGTTCGCTGCCGGAATATCGCCGAAAAATGGTACCTCTCGCCTTGATTTATTTGGGAATGCAAGGGGGAATTCAAAAAGGTAAACCCTATAAGCAAGCGGAACTTTCCTGGGTCTATGAAGATAATTTTCCCTCCCGCAAGCTAATTGAAGCAGCGGGGGGCAAGATTTATAAAACTTACCGCATTTACGAAAAAGCATTATGAAGGCGCTAGTTACTGGAGCCAGCGGATTTACAGGTTCTCACTTAGTGCGGGCTTTAGAGCAGCAGGGCGACTTGGTGGTGGGGCTAGTCCGAAAATCGAGCAATCTAGCGCGTCTTTCTAATTGCAACGTGCAGTTGGTTTACGGAGATATCACCGACCGGAATGCCATGCGTTCGGCAATGACTGGGGTAGATATAGTTTTTCACACGGCTGCCTATGTAGAACTGGGCATCGTTGATGAGGCAGAAATGGAGCGGGTGAATGTGGAAGGAACCCGCTGCGTGTTAGAAACTGCTCAAGCCGCTGGCGTTTCTAAAGTCGTCTATTGCAGCACCATTGGCGTGTTTGGCGATACGGGGGGCAAACTTGTAAATGAAACTTTTAAGCGGACACAGACTAACTTTTCCTCTGCCTACGATCGCACCAAATACCAAGCGCAAGAATGGGTGGATCGATTTGCGACGCAAGGGCTTCCGGTTGTGAGTCTTCTGCCGTCTGGGATTTTTGGGGCGGACGATCCCCATTTTGGCCCCGTGATGCAACAATTTCTCAAAGGACGGCTAAAGGTGTGGGCAGGAGGCGATCGCATTACCGGCATTGTCCATGTGGATGACTTAGCTGCGGCGATGATTCTAGCAGCAGCAAAAAGCAAACCTGGAGAACACTACATTATTTCTGCTGGTGAGCTGACTACCCGCGAAATGTTCGAGATTTTCAGTCAGGAAACCAATATTCCTGTCCCCGCCGAAGCTCCTAAGCCGGTCGTGAGATTTTTGGGAAATTTACTCGATCCAGTCGGACGCCTTTTCAAATGGCAGCCACCCCTCAGTCGGGAGCGCGTTCACTACATTTACGACCGCTGCGTCCGGGTAGATGCCACCAAAGCCTTTCAGGAACTAGGTTGGCATCCCCGCTCAGTATCAGAAACCTTGCGTGAGATTGTCCAAACCATGCAAGCAGCATCGTGAATGTTGCCCGATTTACACTATTCTTTCTTGAGAACTCCATCTTCCAGATAAGCGACTCGGTCGGCGACATCGACAATCCGAGGATCGTGCGTCACCATCAGCACCGTGCAGCCGCCTTCCTTCGCTAGCTGACGCAATAACTCAATTACGGTATGCCCACTATGGGAGTCTAAGGCAGCGGTTGGCTCATCTGCCATAATCAATTGGGGATTGCCTGCTAAAGCCCGCGCGATCGCTACCCGCTGTTTTTGTCCTCCAGACAAATCACCCGGCTTCTGGTTCGCTTTATCCCCTAATCCCACCTGTTCCAACAAAACTTTTGCTTGCTGTCGGGCGACCCTATCCCAAATGCCTTTAACATTTAGCACGATTTCAATATTTTCAGATGCTGTCAGTGCCCCGAACAGGTTGAAACCCTGAAAAATAAAGCCGATATTGTGTAGTCGGAACCGTGCTAGCTTTGCCCTAGACATTCCTGTAATCTCGTCTCCGAGTAAGTACACCTTTCCATCTGAGGGTGTCAGCAGCCCAGCTAAGATTGACAGCAGGGTAGTTTTTCCCGAGCCAGACGGCCCCATCAAGAGTTGGATATCGCCCCTACAGATTTCTAAGTCAATCCCTTTAAGAACTTGATAAGACTGTTGCCCTGAAGGGAATGCCATCTCTACCCCTTTGGCAACAATCGCTCCCATTTGACGATTATTAAATTCTCTTGCGGTAGAATCATCCTGGATTCGGCTCTTTTTAAACACAGTAGAGTTAATTTGAGAAGCACTTATCCGTTTAAGTCTTTAGCCTAACTTTTGGTCAAACTTGCAAGTAATCGTAAATCTTTTCTTATGGTTTCACTAGCTCGGAAGCACTTGCTCGAAGACATTCCTCGTTTACTTGTGGCTCAGGCAGGGATTATGTTTGCCGTTAGCCTGGTAACAATTCAAACGGGTATCTTCAATGGCTTTAGTCGCTCCGCTGCTAAATTAATTGACAATTCCCAAGCCGATATTTGGGTGGCATCAAAAAGTATGGTGTACGTTGACTTGACATTGCCAATCCCCCAAGCGCACGTCGTTCTGGCTCAAGAGGTGGCAGGCGTAGAGCGAGCCGAAGCACTCATTGCTAGGGGTTCCGTATGGCGTCACGCTTCAGGTGAGATTGCTCCAGTGAGAGTCATCGGATTTAACCCAAACGGACAATTGTTTGTACCAACAAATATCACACAAGGAAGTGTGAGTGCCCTAAAAGAACCTTACACCGTAATGGTGGATGTAACTAACTTGGACTCCCTAAAGGTACGAAAGATAGGTGATGTCGCTGAAGTAGGTACTTTACCAGCTCGGTTAGTTGGCTTCACCCAAAGAAATCGCTCAATTGCATCAAATGCTTATATGTTTACCTCATTGGAGAGTGCCAATGCTTACTTAAATTCTGGTCAGACTTCTAATTTGTCTTGCCGATTGCAATCAGGATCGAGGGGAATCCAATGTACTAACACTTATGAGAAGCTCGATCCCACTGCTACTTCTGTACCCAAACCGTTAGCCGCATCAGACCCCATCACTTATGTGTTGATTCAAGCTAAGCCAGGTCAGGATTTAGAGGCACTTAAGCAGAAGTTAGAAGCCACTTTACCAGATACCCGTGCGTACACTCACGCCGAAATGATTGAAATGACTCAGACTTACTGGCAAAAGCGAACTGGAATTGGGTTCCTTCTGGGTCTTGGTGCAGCGGTGGGGATAATTGTCGGGGCGATCGTTGTCGGTCAGATCCTCTACTCGTCAGTATCCGATCACATCAAAGAATTTGGCACCCTCAAAGCGATGGGCGCGTCCGATTGGGTTATCTACTGTGCAATCATCGAACAGGCGCTGTGGATGGCAATTCTAGGCTATATTCCCAGCATGGTTCTTTGCTTAGGAGTGGTAGCCTGGACATTTTCCAGTCAGGGAATCATCATTTTAATCACTCCGGCAACTGCGATCGCTGCCTTGGGAATCACGGTTGTCATGTGCGTCGGTTCTGCCATCTTTGCCATTCAAAAAGTCACTCGCGTCGATCCCGCGATCGTCTTCAAGGCGTAATTCCTAGAACCGTTAATCTGACAATCCTAGCTACGCCGTCTGTTGCCGTCCTCGCTTCGCAAGCTTAATTAACGATAAAAATACGAAAATTGCAGTTGCCCATCTAACTCTTTGATCCGCTGTTTAGCCTTATAAAATTCCTGGCAATAATATTCCCGCTTTTCAGGAGCAATCGAAGTATCGGGGTTTTTCCAGAGTTCCAAAAAGCGGCGGGCGATGTTTTCACACATCACTCGTTCCATACAAGCAGCAGCTGATTTAATCAATTCAGGAGTGAGAATATCTTGCTGTGTATTTTCGTCGAGATGGAACAGCGGAGAAACCTGAGCTAAATCGTCAGGAAACTCAATTAACAAGTTTTGAAGGGAAGAGATCAGTTCTGACGCTTCTACTGTAGACGCCTCAGAATTTCTTTGTATATCTAATATTTTTAGCCATAAAAATCGGTAGTGGGGAAGGCTAAAGAATAAATCTCGTTCTTCTAGGACATCAATAACCGCCTGCCGATATTCGGGGCAATGGAGATAAAAGCGCAGCAGTAAAGCTTCGGCTCGTTCTAAAAGACTGCGTTCCGAAGAACCCGGTACAACTGGCTGTTGGCGTTTATTATTGCTACCGGTACGGCGCGACTGGAAACGTTTATTTTGATGGGGCTTAGTTTGCTTGAGAAGATTGTTAATTAGCAGCGGCACTTGTAGAGAACTATCTTGATTGAGGAGTTCTTCCCAGTGACGAACAACTTTATTGAGAAGATTATCTGATAGCAACCCTACCCGCCGAGAATCCCCCTGACTAAGGATTTCCGCACAGTGATTGATATAATAAGTAATCTGATCGTCGTTGGTGAGGTTGTTGAGTAACTTCACCAATTCTCCCGTAACTTGCTGAAATTGATCTGCTTGTTTGAGGTTTTTGCCGATTAAGATTTGCTGAATCTGCCAATCAAGCCACAGCGGGGCGTTGAGCAGTAGTTCCCGATAGGTTTGAGTGCCGCCTTTGCGGATAAATTCATCAGCATCTTTCCCATCTGGAAGGTTGAGAATTCGGAGATTAACTTGTCCTTGGTAAGCGAGATTGGCAATTTCTCCAATCGCTCGTTGAGTTGCTTTTGTCCCCGCGGCGTCGGCGTCGAAGTTGAAGATAATCTGCTTGGATTCGGTGTATCGCAGCAGCAGCCGCACTTGTTCTAAGCTGAGAGCAGTGCCCAGAGAAGCGACGACGTTGGAAATCCCTGCTGCATGGAGCGCGATCGCATCAAAATATCCCTCTACCACGACGGCTTGATCCTGCTTGCCAATCGCGTCACGAGCTTTATCCAAAGCAAATAAAGTTTTGCCTTTATGAAATAACTCAGTTTCGGGGGAGTTGAGATACTTGGGTTGCTCATCCCCCAAGGTTCTACCGCCAAAGGCAATGACGCGCCCTTGACTGTCGTGGATCGGAATCATCAAGCGATCGCGGAATCGATCTACATAACCGCTGCCCGTCTTCCGAGGAACAATCAACCCCGCTTGTTCTACCAACTGCACCGGGTGGTGTTTCTGTTCCACCAAGTAGCGATAGAGGGTTTCCCAACCCGCTGGTGCATAGCCTAGATGAAATTGTTGGATGGTTTCTTCCGAGAGTTGCCGCTTCGAGCGTAAATACTCTAAAGCCACCTCTCCTTGAGCTTGCCGGAGGGCGTGCTGATAAAAGCTTGCAGTCACTGCCAAAATCTCATGCAGCTGCTCTCGCAGCGTAATTTGGCGCTGCAATTCCTGTCGCTGTTCTGGTTCCAGCATCTGCACCGGAACTTGATAGCGCCGCGCCAAATCCAGCACGACTTCGCCCAGAGAACGCTTAGAATGTTCCTTCAGGAAGGTAATTACATTTCCCCCAGCTTGACAGCCAAAGCAGTAATACATCTGCTTGCTGGAACTGACACTAAAACTAGGGCTTTTTTCCTCATGAAAAGGGCACAAACCCACAAAATCTTTGCCCTGCTTCCGCAATAGGACGTATTCCGAGATGACATCTACGATGTCAGCCCGTTGCTTTACTTCCTCAATCGTGTCTGGATGCAGCCGGGGAATTTGCACAGCTTAGTTTTTTGTATTGAGAGAACCAATTGTGATTGGTGTTTTTTTCTAAACAAAGACAAAGGGGTCTTCCTAGTAATGTTCTAAGCTGGTACTAAGATAACTCTTGGCACCCATTCATCTTGCTAAAACTGAATCGCTAATCATCATTGTATTGGGATTACACTCAGGGTTGCACGCTACCAAAATTCTCAATCAACCTAGCGATATAGAGGATAAACCGGGCAGTGCTTAACTTTTTTCCTAGACGCCAAAGCGCGATCGCCAAAGCTGCCGCTACATTGGAAGCTTATGGGGTTAAACCAGCAGTACGGCAGCATCTGACGGCATTTTTGCAGGAAAGCGACAGCCGAGAACTCTACCATGCTAACCCCCGTCGAATTGCCGAACGATTGCACTTAAGCGAACGGGAGGCGCTGCGAGTGTTAGTCACCGCGTTGAAAGAAGGCATCCTATCTCTCAACTGGGACATTCAATGTCCCATGTGTCGGGGCATCGACTTCAATCCGAAAAGTCTGTACGATCTGCGGACAAACCATACCTGCCCAAGGTGTCACACTGTCCACGCCACTGATGCTGATGAGCAGGTGCGGATTACGTTTAGTATTGATGAACGATTGCGCCGCTTGGGAAGGGAAGCAGACGATCCGAATTTCCGCGCTAAAGTCGATGCTCAATATGGGGTAGTTTCCGGACACCAGATGCTGACGCTGCAAACTTTCCGCGACTTTTTTCCCCGCGAGACGATTCCGCCTAATGAGAGTTTAACGATTCGGCGGGTAGCAATTTTATTTTCGGATCTGGCTGGTTCGACGGCACTCTACGCAAGGCGAGGAGATTCGCGGGCTTATCATCTGGTACGCCGACACTTCGATCTGCTGTTTCAGGTAGTAGATTCCCACAATGGTGTGGTTGTCAAGACGATTGGGGATGCGGTGATGGCAGCATTCACTGCGCCTGCTGATGCGACGAGAAGCGCGATCGCCATGCATCAGCAGATGGAAGCTTTGAATCAACAGTTGCAACTAACCGCAGAAGATCGGCTCATCCTCAAAATTGGCATTGATGTCGGCCCTTGTATTAGTGTCACCCTAAACGAGCGGCTTGACTACTTCGGCACGACGGTGAATACAGCAGCACGGGTGCAGGCGACAAGCCAAGGCAACGACATTGCTTGTACCGAAACTGTACTCATGGACGCAGACGCTGCCAGTGCTGTCAAGGATTGCCCCCGGCTGGGTAACGCGATGAGTCTTAAAGGATTGGATGCACCGATTCTGGTTTATCGGATTGAGTTAATGAAGGCAATTTGCAGCAAAGCAAGTGATGTCTGAACTTTTCTCTCTCCGAACTTAAAGGAGTAGCGGGAGCAATTTTTACATTGACGATGTCAATGTATTTTTCTTATAAATTTTATTTTTCTGTTAACTCGCTTTCCTGAAATATTATTATTTTTTTTAGCCTTGCATTCTTCGATAGCCATCTTTTAAAAAAACGGCTAAGATTTATTAGAGCAAAAGCAAAACAACTGATTTTTAACAGTTCCTCACGCTCTGGACGCGAATTTTTTGGACGATGAACATAAAGATTGCGATGCTTACAAAGTTTTATACTTTTAGTTGCAAATTGTGATTATTTAACAGTGGTAGACCCAGTTGATGTAAGATGTGGAACTTGCTAAGAAAGTCTCTGGAAAATCAGCAGCTTTAAACTGAAGATAGTTACCGCGTACCGACAACTGAGTAGAAGTCCTCTGGGTTAACTTCCCTGAAGCCAACGGGTGAATCTAAGAAAACTTCCCTTCCTTTACTGAGTCTTCTAAACCTTGATAAATGCGTAATTATCCGGTGGGCAGATAGGTCACTCAGTATGTTATTCAGTTAAGTTTGAAGTAAAAAATTCATAACTCACGACGAAAACCATGAAAGCAGCTAATAGCCGTCAACCTTCCTCCGTTGCCTCCAAAATCCTCAAGTTGGTCGGAGTGATCCTAATTGTGTCCTCACTGGTTGACTATGCGGTTTTTCTAATTCCGCCAAATAGACCTAGCGGTGTGGACGATCCCCAGTGGCGGCTGAACTTCCTACAGTGGCAACAGGGCGTTACAGGGCAGCTAATTGACAGAGGTGTGATTCCAATGGTAGGTCTGGCGCTGCTGTTCGCTGGATATTGGATTGACAATAACTCTGGAGTAGCTCGAAAAGGTTGGGAAGATCTAGTAAGAATCGGAGCGTTGATACTCTCTGTTATTTTAGGTTTGAGCTTCCTGCTGCCAGTGCCCTTACTGAACATCAATAGCCTGCGTCTGCTGAACCAGGAAGCGGTCGCCCGAATTAACCAAAGAGCGACTCAAGTTGAAACTCAAATCGCCAGCCAGTCAGCCCAAGTTACCGCCCTGCTTGAAGATAGTAAGAAGCTTGCGGAACTAGATCAGGCGCTCAAGAGCGGTCAAGTTCAAGGGGAGCAACAGGCGAGATTGCAAGCACTCAAAGATCAACTACAAAAGTTAAAGCAAGACCCAAAAGCTTTGAACGCACAAGTCGATGCAGCTAAAACCCAAGTTCGAGGCGGCAAACTAGAAGCCCAAAAACAAGCTCAAGGCGAGTTATTGAAGACGAGTATCCGGAATGGTCTGAGCAGTTTACTCTTAGCGATTGGCTACCTTAGCATTGCGGCACTGGGGTTGACAGGTTCGGGAGGAAGCCGACGGAAAGCTCAGGCGCGGTAAGGACTCGCGAACGGTAAGTAGCTAGGGGTCAGTAGCCAAAAAGCTGTAGGTTTTTCCCTCAGCGAAGTGGTGACGAAGCTGCTGCCTGTTGAGTAGGCTAGGATGAAGGCTGCAATTTCTCATCCTTCATCCGGCGAAGAAAGCATCCCCGAACAGACTTCTACTCTTTGAAGTCACAACGCCCCAAGGAACCCAACGCGATTGGGATTTCCCTTTCTGAAGTGCATCCTAAAGCAGGGATTGGTTATTTCCTCTCACGAACGGCATCGCATGTTTTCAATTTACATCCTGACCTATAACGAAGAAATTGATATTGCCGCTTGTATTGAGTCGGCAATGTTATCGGATGATGTGATTGTGGTGGATTCGTACAGTAGCGATCGCACCCTCGAAATCGCCAGTCACTACGATGTGCGGGTGGTGAAGCATCGGTTTGAAAGTCACGGACGACAGAGAACCTGGATGCTTCAAGAAGTCCCCGCCAAACACGAATGGATTTATATCCTCGAAGCTGATGAGCGGATGACAAAAGAGCTGTTTCAGGAATGCCTGGAAGCAATTAAAACGACTGAATATGTCGGCTACTATGCAGCAGAGCGCGTCATGTTCATGGGCAGTTGGATTCGCCGCAGCACCCAATATCCCCGCTACCAGATGCGTCTGTTAAAACCGGGCAAAGTCTGGTTTAGCGACTACGGTCATACCGAACGGGAAGTTTGCGAAGGAGCTACCAGCTTCTTGAAAGAAACCTATCCCCACTACACCTGTAGTAAGGGATTGAGTCGCTGGATCGACAAGCACAACCGCTATTCTACAGACGAAGCCGTTGAAACCCTGCGTCAGTTAGACAAAGGAAGTGTCAACTGGCGAGAATTATTCTTGGGTCGTTCGGAAGTAGAAAAACGCCGCGCCCTCAAAGATTTGTCTTTAAGGCTGCCCTTCCGTCCGCTCGTGCGCTTCGTATATATGTATTTCTTTCTGGGTGGCTTTCTGGACGGGCGAGGAGGATTTGCCTGGTGTACTTTGCAGGCATTCTATGAATATCTCATCTTACTCAAGGTCTGGGAGCTTAAGCATCTTCCCCAGTCCCCGCTGGATGACCCAAGTCAGCCAATTCCTCCAGACGATACGAATGTGGATGCGACGACAGTCAGTTCCTCTCCTCGATAAAGGTAACGGACTTGTAAATGCTAAAGTGTAAAGTGTGATACTAGATCCCTGGGGAGTTGCAACAATTCTTCACAAGTCTTACAAATAAAGATAGAAAAGAAACAATTCCAGAATCAAACCTACGCTGTTGCGGCAGGTAAGTCATGCATGAAGGAGCAGCAATCTTTTAGAGAATGCCCGGTTCCAATTTTGCAGGCGTGTCTTCTGGGGTTGATTGACGAACTTTTTCAGCCAACACTCACCGAGTGAGATTGGTATCCCGATATAAAGAAAGCACCGCCAGTTGTAAGGAGATTGGGCAATCTGTGATCCAACGCTTCAAGCAGGACTTAAAGAATGACCTGATTGCAGGTCTCCTGGTTGTCATTCCTTTGGCTACCACAATCTGGCTGACAATTACAATTGCCAGCTGGGTGATCAACTTTTTGACCCGCATTCCAAAGCAGGTAAATCCCTTCGATGGCCTGCATCCCATCCTGGTGAATGTCCTAAATCTGCTGGTGGGACTGGCAGTTCCATTGCTGTGTATTATGCTGATTGGCTTAATGGCACGCAATATTGCCGGACGGTGGCTTCTAGATTTTGGGGAGCGACTGTTGCAAGCGATTCCATTAGCCGGATCGGTTTATAAAACGCTCAAACAATTACTAGAAACGATTCTAAGGGATACAAACGGCAAGTTTCGCCGCGTTGTTTTGGTAGAGTATCCTCGTCGAGGAGTCTGGGCGATCGCTTTTGTTACAGGTGTGATGAGCAGCGAAATTCAATGTCAGATGACTCGTCCCATGCTCAGCGTTTTCATTCCAACCACGCCCAACCCAACCACTGGCTGGTATGCGGTTGTCCCGGAAGAAGAAGTGCTGAATCTCTCCATGTCGATTGAAGATGCCTTCAAGGTCGTGGTTTCGGGAGGAATTGTCAGTCCCAATCCCTTACCCTTAGTGCCGGTTCCGACTGGTAGCGATCGCCAACTAGAACCCTTAGTTTCTGAAGGGAGATGGCAGGTTTTACCCACAGAGGAAGATTAAAAAATCACGAGGGAATGAGTAATGGGCAATCGGTAATTGTTAGTAGTTCTTAGTCCTTAGTCCTTGGTTTGTTGCTACTGGCTAATGACCAATGACAAATGAGCTTTTGACCAACGACCGATTACCGATTACTCATTCCCGATTACCCATTAGAATTTGTCATGCAAAACCGCCAACCCCGCCGAATTGCCCGTGAATTAGCTCTCCTCAGCCTTAGCCAGCTCAGTGGGACTGTAGAAGGACTGGCGACCCAGCAAATGTCCAGCTTAGTCACTGCTGCCATTCGCGCCCTCAGCTCTGAAGTTCAAGAGACTTTAGAGGTTGCCGCAGCAGAAGTTCAACGCTCCAGCGAGCGCTTGCTTAGTAGCGAAACCCGCGCCTCGGATGTTCAGAGTGCAAAGGTGATGATAAACGAAGCCATTGAGCTAACTCAGGCAGCTATCAACCGCGTGGGAACTGCTCTAGAACTGCCAGAATTTATTCAACTGTCAAACCAGCAGGAGGTTCGCGCCTACGCCTTAGAAATTATTACCAAAGTAAACGCCAAGCGGAAAGAAATCGATCAACAGCTCGACGAAGCAATGGTGAATTGGCAGTTAAACCGCCTGCCTCGGATTGACCGGGATATCTTGCGGGTGGCAGTGGTAGAAATTATGTATATTGGCGTGCCAGACAGAGTTGCCGTCAATGAAGCGATAGAGTTAGCTAAACGGTACAGTGATGAAGAAGGGCATCGGTTTATTCAAGGCGTCCTGCGCCGAGTCACTGACCAGCTTAAGGCTCAATCGCCCACGACCTAGAAAAGTTCTCTATAGTTAGTAGCAGTAATAGCTCCTTAATTGCTGCTGAGTTTTGTAGGTGCAATGGTTTTTAATTGGTTCCGTCGTCAGTTTAGCGATAAAACAAGTGATTCCCAAGTTGAACGGGAAAAAACCGATGTAGAGACGCCAGATATTGCGTCTCTACAACCGGAAGCCGAAACCCAAACGTCAGAATCAACAACAGAGGCTCAGTCACAGCAGGTTGCTGAAGACCTGCTCAGCTACGCTAAGGCAGCCTACAAAAATATTCAGCAAAAACAGCAACAATCCCAGGGAGAAACGGCTCCAGCGGTGGCTGAGTCACCCGCCACTTCGGCAGCGAAACCCAGCAAATTAGAGACTGTTGCAGAAACGGCAGAAGTAGAAACGGCAGAAGTCAGCGTGGAGGCTGAAACGGCTCAATCAGTTGAAGCACCCGCGACAACGACGGTTGAAGCTGAGGCAGCGGAAACTTCTGAAACTCCGACACTGGCAGAAGCATCCCCGGTAGAAACAGTCCAACAAACAGAAGCAGAACCGACTCAAACGCTTGAACCCGTAGTTGAGGCAGAAGCACCGACGACAGATGAGTCTGGGGAGCCAGAAGTCGAGACAGCGATCGCCCAAATCGGCGTCAATTTAGAAGCCGCCCCCCCAGAATTAGAGGCAGAGGAACCAGAGGTCAAGACAGCGATCGCCGAAACCGGCGTCGATTTAGAAGCTGTACCCTCAGAGGCATCACCAGAGCCAGCAGCGACTGAATCCCAGACAGATGAGACTGCCACTACCCCGGTGCCTTTCTGGGCACGGGAAGACCGACAGGCGCGGCTAGAACGCCTCAAGGCAACAGCGATAGAGACGCAAGAACCAGAACCTGTCAGGGCACCCGTGCAGCCAGCCGCGGCAACCGTAGAGACTGGATCGATACCCGGGCTTACCTTCGATGAGGGCTTCATGTGGTCAGCGCAAGTGCTGGCAGCTCAAGGGCGTCGGGTGGAGGATGTTTCAATTGAAGAAATTACTTGGCTGAAGCGGCTGCGGCAAGGCTTGGATAAAACTCGTCGCAGCTTGATCAACCGACTGAAGGCAATTGTCGGTCAAGGGCCGTTGAATCAAGACGCGGTGATGGAGATTGAGGCGCTGCTGTTGCAGGCAGATGCTGGCGTTGAGGCGACAGACTCTATCATCAATACGCTCCAAAAGAGGCTGCGAGATGAGGTGTTACCGCCAGAACAAGCGATCGCCTACCTCAAGCAAATCCTGCGCGACTTACTCGACCAACCCATTCAGGAATCCTACAGCCCCACCTTTGTTCCGACAAAAGACACCCTGAATATCTGGCTGATGACTGGGGTGAATGGTGCAGGTAAAACAACCACGATTGGCAAAATTTCCCATTTAGCTCAAAAATCCGGCTATAAGTGCTTAATTGGCGCTGCCGATACCTTCCGGGCTGCTGCGGTAGAACAGGTAAAGATTTGGGGACAACGCAGTGGCGTTGAGGTGATTGCCAACCCAGGGCAGAATACCGATCCGGCTGCTGTTGTGTTTGACGCGATCGCAGCAGCCCAAGCACGGGGTACAGAATTACTCCTCATCGACACCGCAGGGCGTCTCCAGAATAAGAAAAATCTGATGGACGAGCTGAGCAAAATCCGCCGCATTGTCGATAAAAAAGCTCCCGACGCCCAAGTAGAAGCCCTCCTGGTGCTTGATGCCACCCTCGGTCAAAATGGCTTGCGTCAAGCACAAGTCTTCTCAGAAGCCGCAAAACTCAGCGGCGTCGTCTTGACAAAACTAGATGGAACTGCAAAGGGAGGCGTGGCTCTAGCGGTAGTGCAACAGCTTGGCTTGCCCATCCGCTTCATCGGTGCAGGGGAAGGTATAGAAGATTTACGTCCCTTTTCTAGCTACGAATTTGTAGAAGCCCTGCTGAGTGGCTGATAGTCTGCTAACCTAATTTTTTAGCTTAAAAAACCCGTTTTCTTCGAGAAAACGGGTTTTTGATATGTCAGCAACTTTGTGTATGAAAACCGACAGCCCCGAATATCCAGATAAACAGGTTTTTACCGACAGCCTAAAGATTCGCGAGTTACCACTTTCGTCTTTGAATTAACACCTGTTGCTCTGGCACACAGTTTTTTTACTTGGACACCATCTAAAATCGCATTAGAAAAGTCGGCACCTGTGATGTCCGCATCGTTAAAGCGCGATCGCAACATCATCGCGTCTTCAAACACTGCATCAGTTAAATCTGCATTCGTGAAGTCAGCTAAATAGGCGATTCCATTGGTAAAGTCTGCTCCATGTAGATTCGCCTTGCTCAACACTGAACCATTAAACACCACACCCCGTAAGTCGGCATTGCTAAAGTTAATATTTTCCAGGTTGGCATTGGAAAACTCAATTGCTTGTAAGTTTTGACCGGAGAAATCCTTACCCGTAAGTTCCCCTTGACTAGCTGAACGGGAAATGGAAGAAGAGCTAGCGGCGAGTGCTGAAGGGGAAAAACAGATAAGCACGAGTGCCAAAACCAATGCTGTTAGTCGGAGAAAATGCTTCATACTAGATCGATTTTTTACGAGCCGCTTGAAAAACTATAACGATGTTTCGAGAACAGTCAAGTTCGCGACAATTAGATTAATCATGCCATGACTGGCTCAATGCTAGGTGATTGGATATTAGAGTTCCCAATCAGGCATTTTAAATTCGGATTTACTCAGCAAATGGCAGCGTTGCGGTTCAATTTCAAATTTTTGAACAAAAATTCCAGCTGAGGTGGACTCAACTTATGCCATTTTGGATGTTGGATTGACCGAAGCAATCTAGCAGGTATTTTTCGTGGTTAGAAATTATGCAAGTTCAAAGCCCAATGGTTTAAGGAGGTCGCGCCGCCGACAAAGGAAGGGGATTCATACCTGGTTCATTTCTTTGCTCTGTTTGGGGCTAGCGATCGCGTTCTCCATTTATTCTCCCCAATTTAGAACCAACTCCCCGCCTTCTGTAGCTTCCACTGAATTGCGGGGCGTTTGGTTGACCAATGTTGCGAGTTCCGTGCTATTTATGCCCTGGGGAGTCAACCGGGCGATGCACCAGTTATCTCAACTACATTTCAATACCGTCTACCCTGTAGTCTGGAATCGGGGACACACTTTTTACCCCAGCACTGTGGCAAGACGGAAGACGGGTCGCCCTCAAGACCAAGGGTTAGAGCTTCTGGGGCTGGGGCGAGATGTCCTCGCTGAGATAATCAAGCAGGGAAATCGACAGCAAATTCGAGTGATTCCTTGGTTTGAGTACGGCTTTATGGCTCCTGCGAATTCAGAACTGGCGAAGCGCCACCCAGACTGGATCTCGCTTCGTCAAGACGGCACCAAGAATATCTTGCCGGAGATTCTGGAACAGGGCTTGCGCGACCCGACTAAGCCAAATGTTCAGCCTGCTTCTCGAAAAGTAGAACAATTTATCCGCAACCAGTTTGCCAGGAAAGTTGTGTGGCTCAACCCCCTGCATCCAGAAGTACAGCAGTTTATCCTAAATCTGATGGTTGAAGTCGTCACTGAGTATGATGTAGCTGGCATTCAGATGGACGATCACTTTGGCTTGCCAGTTGAGTTTGGCTACGACCCTTTTACAGTCGAGCTTTATCGGCAAGAACACCAGGGTAAAAACCCTCCCACCAACCCCAAAGATGCTGAGTGGATGAGCTGGAGAGCAAACAAGATAACTGATTTTATGCAGCGCCTCTTTCAGTCTATTAAGTCTGTCAAACCTGGCTGCTTGGTGTCTTTGTCTCCTAACCCCTACTCTTTTGCCTACAGATTCTATCTTCAAGATTGGCAGACTTGGGTACAACGGGGTTTGGTGGAGGAGTTGGTACTGCAAGTGTATCGAGATGACCTAAAAAGTTTTTTGGCTGAATTGTCGCAACCCTCTGTGCAGATGGCGCGTCGTCAGATTCCAGTGGGTGTCGGGATCTTATCAGGCTTAGTGAGTCGTCCGGTTGACATGAAGCAGATTCAGCAGCAAGTTCAGGCGGTGCGCGATCGCGGTTTTAGTGGGGTATCCTTCTTCTACTGGGAAAGCTTGTGGGGTTATATGTCTCCAGAGCCACCAAAGCGACGCCGAGAGGCATTCCGGGCACTTTTTCCTGCCAGCGCTACACGACCCCAGGTTTTGCCATCCGGTAATCGGTGATGAACAATTAGCAATTAGCCATCCGCAATTAGCAATGACCAATGACCAATCGCCGATTACCAATTACTACATTTTTTGGTTCCAGTGGGTATCTGTCACCCTCGTAGGATTTTTAGTCAGTTTGTTGTGGATTGAGGTGGGTGAAAGACCCGATATTGGCGTTGTAGAGGGTGCAATCGGCGGGGTTGCGGTTGGTTTGGCACAAGCGTTAGTTCTCAGACAACGAGTTGAGGTGGGCAAAGGGATGCCAAATGCGATCGCGGGTTGGTGGGTACTCACTAGCGTACTGAGTTGGGGCTTCATTGGCGGCAGTGGTATCGGAGCCATCGGCTGGGTGGCACCCAAAACCTTACTATTTGAAGCCAGGATAATCTTTGGAATCCTAAATGGGGCACTGGCAGGCGCTTTGCTGGGACTGCTGCAAGGGCTTGTCCTGTTTGAGCAGGCGCAAAAAGCTTGGATATGGATCTTGGTCAGTTCTGTCAGCTGGGCGATGGGGCTAGGAATGGGTTGGGCTGTTGGCGGACTATTGCGCGAAGCGACGCGCTTATTCGTTAGTGAGGTAGTCGGTTTAGCCGTGGCATGGCTTGTTGTCGCTGCCATTACAGGCGTTGCCCTAATTGGCTTGCTGCGCTTTAAACCTGGCTGAGTTTTCTAGAATCTGTATCCGTAGATTAAATAATTAAAAGCGGTTAACTTAACTTTTTTTGCTTTCTTTCGTTTCTCAAAAGTGCCTACTAAATGTTGGTAATCTAATACTAGGAAGAAAGTAGTTTTTATCAGCAACTACAGCAGGTTGCGACGTAATGAAGTACAACCTGCTGTGAATTTTCAACCTACACACGCGCTCTTTCAACTGGCACAGGCAATAATTTTGGCTCTCCTGAATTGAAACGTCAGTGTTGAGACACTTTTATAAAAATTCAATTGAGTATAGGGTGTAAGATTGGCAATGCCAGCCCTACTCATAAAGCTGTGAGGTTTTCTCATGCTGGCGATCGCTCTTACTTTGGTAGTCCAAACCTAACTCTAGCCGAGGTTGTTGCTGGAAGTGTAATACCCTGGTTGCCGAGAGGGGGCGTATCCTTGAGTGACTATCCAAAGCTGAGTGCTTGGTGCGATCGCCTAATCGCACGAGAGACGTGGCAAGCGACTGAGGCTACACCAGAGCTAATGGAAGCGTTCAAGTCTCGCATGGCAGAGCGAATGGCACAGTAGAATGCAGTTTGAAAATTAAGGTAAACTGTTCAAAATCATCTCCTGCGATCGCCAAAAAGACAGAATGCGTGTTCTATTCATTTAAAGCTGGGGTTCCCAGAAACTCTCGCACTACCTTCAGGTAAGCTTCCGGTGCCTCTAGCATGGGGAAGTGAGCGGTATCGGGAATCTCAACATACTCGACTTTCTCACTTAATCCTGCTGCTTGTCGCCCCATTGCTGCGGGAATGATAATGTCGTATTCGCCAGCAACTAAAAGTGTTGGAACGGTAAGCTTGACGAACTCATTAGGCATCACTTCAGAAGCTTTTTCGCTAACTGAGGTAATCATGGTGCCTACAGCAGCTTGGTAATCTGCCATGAGAAAGTCATCTAAGAAAGCACGACTGATAGCACCGGGTAGCGGGCGATGCAAGAATCGCGCCATAAACATTCGGTCAACAAACGGAAGTTGATACAGCCAACGGGGACGGAATTTGACGACGTAACCGCCAAATTTATGAAAGGCTTTAAATGATTTTTCGTCGTATTCAAAAACGCCGCTACAGGTTAAGATTGCCTTGAATACTCGTTCTGGGTAGCTGTTTAGAAAAAAGACGCCGACAGATGCGCCCATAGAATGAGCATTGATGTATACGCGCTCCAGTTCTAAGGCATCTAATAAGCTTGCTAGGTCATCTGCGTATTCTTCCATTTCGTAAGTAAACTCTTCCGCTGTCGCAGGTTCGTCTGCTAGTGGAGACGAGATTTCTTCTGCTAAGGCGCTACCGTTCCCCACAGGCGAAAGTTTACGCGATCGCCCGAATCCTCGCATATCGTACAGCAAACAGTCAAACGTATCTGAAAGGCCTTTTGCAGGACTTTCCCAGTATCGAGAAGACCCCCCCCAGCCGTGTACGAAGACCATCACCGGCTTATTTTTACCTTCCTCGCTGGGTGTCTTAATCCACTCGTAATAATGGGCGATGCCGCGAACTTGAATATGAGCCATGTTGAAATTTTTGAGTTTTGAGTGATGCTTATTATGTAAAAAACCCGTCTTCGAGAAAGAAAACGGGTTTCTATATTATTTTCAGCTTTTTTGTCCCTAGGGCGAATACAAGCTTTAGGCAGATTCGGGCTTTGGCATCGAGGAGGGATGTACGATGAGTTCGGCAGTCGATCGCTTCTCGACCATTTCCCGCGTAATCATGCAGCGAGTCACATCCTTGCGGGACGGCAACTCATACATCACATCCAACATCAGTTCTTCAACAATGCCTCGCAGCGCTCGTGCGCCTGTTTTCCGCCGATACGCTTCTTGCGCGATCGCTCGCAGCGCATCCGGCTTGAACTCCAGTTGCACGTTATCCATCTTCAGCAGCTTCTGATACTGCTTCGCCAAAGCATTCCGAGGCTCTGTCAGAATTGCCATTAGCGCCTCTTCATCCAGCGGATCGACGACCGCCACCACAGGCACCCGACCGATAAACTCTGGGATCATCCCAAACTTCACCAAGTCGTCCGGCTCCAGGTTCCTCACAATATCAGCTGTCCGCTTTTCTCGCGGTTGACCTTCGCCACCTTGGACAAAGCCTATTGACTTTTTACCAGTTCTCTGCTCTACTACTTTTTCCAGCCCAACAAAAGCACCACCACAAATAAACATGATGTTGCTGGTGTCAATCTGGATGCAGTCCTGGTAGGGATGCTTGCGTCCACCCTGCGGCGGCACATTCGCAATCGTCCCTTCCAACATCTTCAGCAAAGCTTGCTGAACGCCCTCACCGGAAACATCCCGCGTAATTGAGGGGTTCTCGCTCTTTCGGGCAATCTTATCAATTTCATCTATGTAAATAATCCCCCGCTGGGCTTCCTCAACGTCGAGATCTGCCACCTGTAGCAGTCGCAGTAGGATATTTTCTACATCCTCCCCCACATACCCCGCTTCTGTAAGCGTGGTAGCATCTGCTACTGCAAAGGGTACATCCAGAATACTCGCCAGCGTTTGCGCTAGCAGGGTTTTTCCGCATCCCGTCGGGCCAATCAGAAGAATGTTAGATTTTTGCAGCTCTACTTGATCTTCCTGCCCACCTTTGCCACTGCCTTTAGACTGGATAAAACTCAGGCGCTTGTAGTGGTTGTACACCGCTACAGAAAGCACTTTTTTGGCTTCATCCTGACCAATGACGTGTTCATCGAGATACTTTTTCAGTTCTCTCGGTTTGGGAATTTGACTTAAAGAAATATTCCCCGAACGGGTTCGACGCTTCTGGGGAGGTTCGGCGCGAGGTACTGGTTGGGGTGCGGGTGCCCCAGAGTCCAGCAACTCCTCATCTAAAATTTCATTACATAGGTCAACGCATTCATCACAGATGTAGACTCCCGGCCCTGCAATTAACTTGCGTACCTGTTCTTGGGACTTGCCGCAAAATGAGCATTTTAGATGGGAGTCGTACTTAGACATACTTGCCTCTTACCTGAGTGAAGTAACAGTTGCTTCCGAGTGGGGAAGGTTCTGTCTGGAGATGACCTGATCGATCAAACCGTAATCTTTTGCTTCAGCAGATGACATGAAGAAGTCGCGTTCGGTATCTGCCGAAATTTTATCAAACGGCTGACCAGTATTTTGAGCTAGTAGCTCGTTCAGCTTTTGCTTATGATAGAGAATTTCTCTTGCTTGAATTTCTATATCAACCGCTTGTCCCTGAGCGCCTCCCAGGGGCTGGTGAATCATAATCCTGGAACTGGGCAAAGCCATACGCTTACCCTGCGCTCCACCTGCTAGCAAAAACGCACCCATACTGGCTGCTAAACCATAGCATATGGTAGCAACATCAGGGCGTATTTGTTGCATCGTGTCATAGATCGCCATCCCAGCTGTCACTGAGCCACCGGGGGAGTTGATGTATAGCTGAATATCTTTTTCTGGATCTTCGGCGTCTAAAAAGAGCATCTGAGCCACAATCGAGTCAGCCACATTATCATCAACCGGCGTCCCCAAGAAAACGATGCGCTCTCGCAACAGCCGCGAGTAGATATCAAACGCCCGTTCCCCCATTCCGGACTGTTCCACCACCATAGGGACGACGTTGCTGGGGAGTTGCGAGTAAATATTACTCTTCCTTAGGTTTGTGATTTCGTAATTCCGGGACAGAGATAAATCCATAACGAGCGAAACTTATATTTAAACGCTGCACTATCAGGTGAACTGGCGAGTGGCTTGTCACCACATACTTCCGTTATATCCGAATCCGCTGTATTTGACCATTCAGGACTGCGTGTGCAGATGTTGGGGCAATTTTTAAATTGCCCCGACACAAGGTTTATTCAACCTCAGACACCTCAGCTTCTAGTACGGATTCAGTAGCGGTTGCTTCTACTTCCGAATCTTCCGCTTGTGCCGCTTCTATTGCTTCTGGAGTGTTTGTTTCAGCCTGTTCCTCCGTCTCCTCAGGTGCGAGAGAGCCTTGGGGAACCAGTTCAATCGTGGCGTGTTCTTCCAGCCACTTAATCGCTTTTTCTTTGAGCAAATCGCCTTCGACAATGGTACGCAACCGTTCTAGGTCGATCTCTTGATCGGGGAACTGCTGGAGTAGCTCATTGACTCTGTCTGTCACCTCTTGCGGCTCGGTTTTGAGGGATTCGCGCTGAGCAATCTCCTCAAGTGCCAGAGTTTGTTTGATCCGCTCGATGGCTTCCGGACGCGATCGCACGCCCATTTGTTTTACCATGTCGGGAGTAAACACTTTCTTGACATCCATCCCCATCTGCCCCATCTGGATGATGGTTTGACGAAGCATGGTTTCAACTTCCCGCTGAATCAGGGTTTCCGGCAGGTCAATTTCAACTCTTTTCAAAAGTTCCTTGACAAGTGCTTGCTCTTTATTGGCTGACATTTCTTGATCGGCCTTCTCTCGGAATTTCTTCTCTAAGTCAGCTTGCAATTCAGCCAGGGTTTCAAACTCGCTGACTTCTTGGGCAAAGTCATCATCCACCGCCGGTAACTCTTTTTCCTTGAGGTCTTTGAGCGTGATGGTAAACATCGCTGTGCGACCGGCTAAATCTTGGCGATAATCTTCCGGAAACTTTACTTCTACTTCTTTGCTGTCTCCGGGATTCATTCCCACAATCCCATCGATAAATTCCCTCAAGAACCGCCCTTCTAACAGCTCTATTTGAGCGTCTTCTGCCTGACCCCCACTAATTTCTTCCTGTGCTTCATCTTCTTGTTCGCTGACAAAGCGGCTGGTATAATCGACTACCGCCACATCTCCCATCTGTGCCGGACGACCTGCCACTGGAATTAACGTAGCTTGCTCGACGCGACGCTCTTCTAAAAACTTCTCTATCGCACTGGAGTCATAGGGGACTTCTTCGGCTGTGATAGAGAGGTTGTTGTAATCGCTTAGCTGCACCTGCGGTTGGACATCTACCGCAGCTAAGAAAGTGATAGGTTCTCCAGGTTTAAACTGGCTGACTAATTCCTCGAAGTCAGAACGCAGCTCATAGTTACCAAGCGCCTCAATTGCTTCTTGCTTGAGAGCCTGCTGGAGACCATCTTGAATCAGTTCTTCCAAAGCAGTTGCTTTAATTCGGGTCGTTCCCAGTTGCTGTAGCAGGATCTGGCGAGGCACCTTTCCTTTGCGAAACCCAGGAATATTGGCTGAGCGTGCGAGCTTTTGAATCACCTGCTCGTAGGCATTTTTTGACATATCGGCTGGAATTTCAATTTCCAAGCCAATCTTGCTGGCGGGAAGCTTTTCCTGGGTAACTTTCATCAGTTAACTTCTCTCAAAACTCAGAGCGACAAGGTTGATAACAATTCGAGAGGGCGGGTATTGCAGACGTTTTCGGATGGTCGGTTCAAGCCAAATGGATACAATTTCTGTCTCAACCCCGTGATATCCTAGTTTTGCAACAGTTGGAGCTTTGGTAAATAAAACCTTACCTATCCCTCTCGTTGACATATTTGATGATAGTACATTGACTAAGCCATCGCTCTGTTGCGAATTCAATTTAGCTTGTTCGGGACTGGAAACTTCGACAAAGTCGGTGCTAAGCTGTGTAAAATTTCTTTAGAGATATTCGTTATATAACAAGCAACAGTCAATAAAAAGCGTCTTCCCGTACAAGCTCAAATTTCACGAAAAAAAATATTTAACTGTTTTGGCTCACTCTCATTAAAGCTTTTGACACCTACTATGTATTCAAGAGGAGGAACCATCTTTGTCTGATTCCTATCGCGTTGCCATTCTGGGAGCAACGGGTGCGGTGGGTACGGAGTTGCTAGAACTCCTAGAATCCCGTAACTTTCCGGTTGCTGAGTTGAAACTCTTGGCTTCTCCCCGTTCCGCCGGTCGAACTTTGCAATTTTTAGGCGAAGATTTGCCTGTAGAGGCAGTGGGCGATCGCTCGTTTGATAATGTGGATGTCGTGCTAGCTTCTGCCGGTGGGTCTACTTCTAAAGCTTGGGCATCGAAAGCAGTAGACGCTGGGGCAGTGGTGATTGATAACTCCAGCGCCTTTCGACTCGATCCTGGGGTGCCTCTCGTGGTTCCAGAGGTAAATCCAGAAGCAGCAGCAACTCATCAAGGAATCATTGCCAATCCCAACTGCACGACGATTTTGTTGGCAGTGGCGGTTTGGCCCCTGCATCAAGTGCAGCCAGTCAAACGCATTGTTGCCGCTACGTACCAATCGGCAAGCGGTGCGGGTGCGAGGGCAATGGAAGAAGTAAAAACCCACACTTCAGCAATTTTACGGGGAGAAGACCCGAAACCAGGCATTTTTCCCTACACCTTAGCGTTTAATTTGTTTCCCCATAATTCCCCGATGACCGATCTGGGTTATTGTGAGGAAGAGCTGAAAATGCTTAACGAGACGCGCAAAATTTTCGGTGCGCCCGATCTGCGAGTGACAGCAACCTGCGTGCGGGTTCCCGTACTCCGCGCCCATTCAGAAGCGATTAACCTAGAATTTGAGCAACCCTTCCCGGTAGCAAAGGCAAAGGAAGTGTTAGCGAATGCTCCTGGCGTTAAGTTGGTCGAAAACTGGCAGACCAATTATTTCCCGATGCCTATTGAAGCCAGCGGTCGGGATGAAGTGTTAGTGGGTCGGATTCGGCAAGATATTTCTCATCCTTGTGGGTTAGAACTGTGGCTGAGTGGAGACCAAATTCGCAAGGGAGCGGCTCTTAATGCCATCCAGATTGCCGAATTATTGGTAGAACGGCATCTACTGAAACCAACAACCCCAGCTTTTTCTAAATAGTTTTTTAAGCGATTTACAACAGTAGGGGGCACAGTCGTTGTGTACCCCTACCAACAAACAACCCATCACAAAACTAATCACGAAAACAGGGAGGAGTTCAAAGAGTGTGGTAAATTTTGGGCGCGTTCTCACCGCAATGGTGACGCCGTTTAAAGAAGATGGCAGTGTGAATTACGCTGTTGCAGAGCAACTGGCGGCTCATTTGGCTCAAAATGGCAGCGATGCCTTAGTAGTATGCGGCACGACGGGGGAATCTCCGACGCTAACTTGGGATGAGGAATACGAGTTATTTCAGGTAGTGCAGCGGGCGGTAGCTGGCAAAGCGAAGGTAATCGCAGGTACGGGGTCAAATTCAACCAAAGAAGCGATCGCAGCCACCGAAAAAGCCGCTAAACTAGGATTAGATGGATCTTTACAAGTTGTTCCCTACTACAACAAGCCCCCGCAAGAAGGGTTGTATCAGCACTTCCTCCGCGTCGCCCAATCCTGCCCAGACCTGCCCCTGATCCTCTACAACATACCCGGTCGCACCGGACAGAATCTCCAGCCAGAAACCGTGACTCGTTTAGCAGAGATTCCGAGTATTGTGGCAATCAAGGAGGCCAGTGGCAACTTAGACCAAGCGAGTCAAATTCGACGCGCCACCCCCGCGGAGTTTCAGATATACGCTGGGGATGATTCCCTGACGCTGCCTTTATTAGCCATTGGGGCTGCTGGAGTTATTAGCGTTGCCAGCCATCTGGTAGGGACTCAGCTCCAACAGATGATCCAAGCCTTTGAAAACGGTCAACCTCAGGTAGCAACCGAGATTCACCTGAAACTTTTTCCCTTATTTAAAGTTTTGTTTTGTTCAACCAATCCTATTCCCGTCAAAGCGGCTCTACAACTGCAAGGTTGGGATGTAGGTGCCACTCGTCCACCACTGTGCCATCTCTCAGAGTCAGATAGGCAAATGGTAGAGGCTGTAATGACTCAGATGGCTTTGATGTAAGGCGACGGTTTTTTGGAAAACTGAATACGTCCACAAAGGCAAGAGTAAAAAGGCAAGCGGCAAAAAAAGACAAAGTAAAAAGACCAAAGACACAACCTTCTCTTTTTACTTGGGGCTTTTTACGTGCCAAAGCTGCCCTATCTTATGCAAATTTTCAACGATTTTGTATTGATTGACATTGATTGACTTAATAGAAGGAAACAAATGACTAAGAACGAAGTATCTGCACCCATCCTGAATAAGAACGAATCATCCGCACCCATCCTAAATAAGAACGAATCATCCGCACCCGCCCTGAAAGTGATTCCCCTGGGCGGTCTGCATGAAATTGGAAAGAATACTTGTGTTTTTGAATACAACGACGAAATTGTTCTATTAGATGCTGGATTGGCTTTCCCTAGCGATTCCATGCACGGCGTCAATATCGTCCTGCCCGATATGACTTATCTGCGAGAAAATCGCCACAAGATTAAGGGCATGATCGTCACCCACGGTCATGAAGACCACATTGGGGGAATTGCATATCACCTCAAACAATTTGATATTCCAGTCATCTATGGTCCCCGCCTTGCAATGGCGTTGCTAGAAGGCAAGTTAGAAGAAGCGGGCGTTTTAAACCGCACCACGCTCAAACGGGTAGGGCCCCGCGACATGGTGCGAATAGGCGCTTCCTTCTTCGTCGAATTTATCCGCAACACTCACTCCATCGCGGATAGCTTCACCGTCGCTATCCATACTCCAGCTGGCGTCGTCATCCATACGGGTGACTTTAAGATTGACCATACCCCCGTAGATGGCGAGTTTTTTGATTTACAGAGGCTGGCTGAATACGGCGAAAAGGGCGTTTTATGCCTGATTAGCGACTCTACAAACTCGGAAGTACCAGGGTTTACCCCTTCTGAGCGCTCAGTTTATCCCAATCTTGACCGCTTTATCAGTCAAGCGAAGGGACGGGTGCTATTGACGACTTTCGCTTCGTCCGTCCACCGGATTAACATGGTTCTGGAAATCGCCCAAAAACAGGGACGAGTGGTATCCGTTGTGGGTCGTTCGATGCTGAATGTGATTGCCCAAGCACGCAATTTGGGTTATATCAAGTGTTCGGACAATCTCTTCCAACCTTTGCAGTCAATTCATCAGCTGCCTGAAGACAAAGTGCTCATTCTAACTACAGGTTCGCAGGGGGAGCCAATGTCAGCAATGACGCGGATTGCCAACGGCGAACACCGGCAAATTAAAGTTCGTAAGGGCGATACGGTGATCTTCTCGGCAAACCCGATTCCGGGAAATACCGTTGCTGTGGTTAACACCATTGATAAGCTGATGATGCAAGGTGCGAATGTCATCTATGGTCGTGATAAGGGGATTCACGTTTCCGGTCACGGTTGTCAGGAAGACCAAAAGCTGATGATTGCCCTGACTCGTCCGAAATTCTTCTTGCCAGTTCACGGCGAGCATCGGATGTTGATTCAGCACTCCAAGACTGCCCAGAGCATGAGCATCCCTGCGGAAAATATGGTGATTATTGACAATGGGGATGTCGTGGAGGTGTCGGAAGATGGCATCCGCGTCAAAGGTAAAGTTCCTTCTGGCATTGAGCTGGTAGATAATTCTGGCGTGGTGAAAGCCAATGTGCTGAAGGAACGGCAGCAGTTGGCTGAGGATGGAATAGTCACGATTGCAGCGGCAGTGAACTGGGAAGGCAAACTGAGTGCTAAGCCGGAAGTTCACCTGCGCGGTGTCGTGACATCAATGGAACGCGATCACCTACAGGGAATTGTCCGCGAAACCCTAGAATCTCTTTTGAGCGATCGCTGGTCAGAATTCGCCCGCACCTTGGATGATGAACTTTTAGAAGTTGACTGGATAGGGCTGCAAACTCAAATGGAGTCTGCCCTCCAGCGATTGATCCGCCGCGAATTCCAGTCTTCTCGCCCGTTGCTCGTCTTCTTACTGCAAACTCCGGAAGAAGAGCCACCTGCGAAGGCTGCGGGAAGACGCCGCCGCCGTTCGACTGCGAAGGTCGCATCCTAATCAGGCAGATAGGGAGCTTGAGGATCGTTAATGTAGGGCGATCGCGCAGAGCTTCCCTAACGCTAGAAAAGATAACAGTGCAAAATTGGAGTTGGGAATAAAATTCCCTCAGAACTGGCGATCCAGAAAGGATCGCCAGTTTGAATTTGTGCGCTTAGTGATGGTGCAAAATATCAGCTTCTCGACTCGGTTCTGGTTTTTTAGTTAGTTTAGACTTTCCACCGGGTTTTTTTCCACCACCTTTTAAGCGATCGCGTGCCGTCACAATTACGATATACAGAACTGGCACAATGAATAAACTTAAGACAGTGGAGACAATGGTACCGCCTGCGATCGCAGTTCCTAGAGAACGTCGGCTGGCGGCTCCTGCTCCTTCGGGATTTACCAGAGGAGCAATACCCAAGACAAAGGCGAAAGTAGTCATCAGAATTGGTCGCAAACGCTCTTGGGAAGCTTCAACCACCGCCTTGGTTGCTGACATCCCGCTTTCTCGGAGTTGGTTGGCAAATTCTACAATTAAAATTGCATTTTTACTAGCCAAACCAATCAACATTACTAGACCAATTTGGCAATAAACATCATTAGACAACCCGCGCATCGATTGAGCTAACAATGCCCCTAAAATTGCCAGCGGAACTGAAAGCAGAATAATGAAGGGGTCAACATAATTTTCATACTGAGCAGCCAGCACCAAGAACACAAAAATAAGTCCCAAACCAAAAATTATTGGTGCTTGACCGCCAGACTCAATTTCTTCTAGTGAAGTCCCCGACCATTCATAACCTAAACCAACTGGTAAAACCTCTTTGGATACCTCCTCCATTGTCTTAATTGCTTGTCCTGAGCTATAGCCAGGAGCAGCAGAACCAGTGATTTCAATGGAGCGATATAGATTGTAGTGATTAATAGTTTGCGCTCCAGTCGTTGGAGTAACTTTTACCAAATTGCTCAAAGGAATCATCTGATTTTGTTGGGAGCGGACGTACAGATTACCAATATTTTCCGGGTTAGAGCGAAACTGTTTGTCTGCTTGCACGTACACCCGATAATTTCTTTGCTGTAAATTGAAATCATTTACATATTGCGAACCCAAGAATGTTTGCAGTGTATTAAAAATGTCGTCTACCGAAACTTGCAACGCCTTAGCTTTGTTGCGGTCAACTTCGATTAGTAGCTGTGGCGTATTTGCAGCAAAAGTGCTAAACACTTGTTGCAATCCAGGTGTCTGGTTAGCACGACCTAATAGTTGACCCATTGACTGAACCAAAGACTCTAAGGGACTATTACCGCGTTGGTCTTGCAACTGATATTGGAAGCCGCCAAAACTGCCCAAACCTTGAATTGATGGAGGATTAACGGGGAAGACTCTTGCTTCGGTGATACCTGATAGCGTACCAAATAAACTGCCAATAATCGCTTGCACTGACTGCTCTTTTTTATGGCGTTCTTCCCAAGGTTTGAGAGTAGTAAATATAATCCCATTGTTAGAAGTATTACCGCTAAAACTAAAGCCACCTACTACGAAAGTTCCGACTACTTCAGGGTTTTTAAGAATTTCTTTTTCTACCTTGTCCATAACTTCGCCTGTATATTGCAGGGAAACGCCTTCTGGCCCTTGGACAAGCGTGATGAAATAACCCTGATCTTCTTCGGGAAGAAACGCTGTAGGTACGCTCAGATAAAGCCAAGCAGTTATTCCCAAAGAAACGATAAACAACCCGACGACGAAGCCTCGAAAGCGTGTCAGGAAGTTAAGCGATCGCTTGTATCCTCGCCGCGTCCAGTCGATCGCTCCATTAATTCGGTCAAAAATCCAGCCAAGCCATCCTCCAGGCTTTTGTCCCTGACGCAATAACAAAGCTGAAAGAGATGGAGTCAATGTAATAGCAATAAAGGTAGAAATAGCAACTGAAAAAGCAATTGTTAATGCAAATTGCTTGTACAGCGCTCCCGTTGTTCCGGGAAAAAATGCAACTGGAACAAACACCGCCATTAGCACCAGTGAAGTTGCAATTAAGGCGCTAAAAAGTTCCCGCATCGCTTCACTTGCAGCTGCACGAGGAGTCATCCCCTTTTGCTGGATCAAGCGATCGATATCCTCAACTACAACGATCGCATCATCAACCACCAAGCCAGTAGCTAATGTAATACCAAACAGAGACAAGCTATTAATCGAAAACCCGAATACCTTGATAAAAGCAAAAGTTCCTATCAAGGAAATGGGAATTGTCACTGCTGGAATCAAAGTTGTTCGCCAATCTTGCAAAAAAACAAAGATAACTAAGACGACCAAAACAATCGCTTCAAATAGTGTTTTAACTACTTCCTTGAGCGATTGTTCAACATACAAAGTTGTGTCAAACGCCACCCGATATTGCAAACCAGGCGGAAAGCGGGTAGCCAGTTTTGCCATTTCTGCTTTCACTGCTCTAGCAACATCCAAAGCATTACTACCGGGAAGCTGAAAAATACCCAAACCTACAGCATCATTGCCTCGAAATCGCAGAAAAGAGCTGTAATTTTCCGCTCCTAATTCTGCTCTCCCCACATCCTTAAGTTTGACAAGCGTGCCGTCAGTATCCGTTTTTAAGACAATTTCCTCAAATTCAGAAGCTTCTGTCAGCCGGCTGACTGCACGCAGGTCAATTTGATACATTTGCCCTTCTGGAGCAGGTTCCTGACCGATTCGCCCAGCACCGACTTGTAAGTTCTGTTCTTGGAGTGCGTTGACTACATCTTGAGCCGTTAAACTACGACTAGCAAGCCGATTCGGGTCTAGCCATAAACGCATAGAATATCGGCGTTCACCGAAAATTTGCACGTCACCAACGCCCTTTAATCTTTTCAGAGAATCTGTTAAATAGAGGTCTGCGTAATTGCTTAAAAATATGTTGTCGTACTCTTTATTTTCGGCGTACAAACCAATTGCTAAGAGGATGTTGCTGGACTGTTTTGTTACCGTGACCCCAGTTTGTTGTACGGCTTGTGGTAGCTGCGGTTGGGCGACGGAAACTCTATTTTGAATATCGACTGCGGCGATATCTTTGTTCCGGGATGAGTCAAAGGTAGCTGTAATTGTACTGGTGCCATCGTTACTGCTGCTCGAACTCAGATATTTTAATCCCTCGACTCCATTAATTTGCCTTTCTAAAATGTTGGTCACAGCGTTTTCTACGACTTCAGCACTAGCTCCGCTGTAGTTAGCCGTAACGTTGATTTGAGTCGGGCTAATTTCTGGAAACTGGGCGATAGGTAGAGTAGGAATACTAATTCCTCCCACTAGCAAAATAACTATGGCGCAGACTGTAGCAAAGACTGGTCGCTTAATGAAGAAATCGGCAAACATATTGTTGGTAATTGGTAATTGGTAATTAGTGGGTATTAAGTATTAGATATTAGAGATTTCTGGAGAAGATTCTCCATTATCCTACCCATTACCTATTACCCATTACTGATTACTTAGACTCCGGAAGAATGGGAGCGCCATCCGACAAATTCTGAAGGCCTGAGATGATAACTTTTTCTCCTGGTTCTAATCCTTCTAGCACTTGATAGTTATTTTTCTGGATCTGACCCAATTTCACGGGCTTTTGCTTAGCCACAAGTTTGGGTTGTCCTGATTGTTCTGGTTGTCCTGGTTGAGGTTGTTGTGTTTGCGCCACAAAAACAAAAGTTGCTCCACCCAAGCGAGAAATAGCGCTAGTTGGGATTAAAACTCCCGGCCGTTCTTGCCAAATCAGATTAGCTTTGATAAATTGTCCATCCCGCAGTTGTCCTTGTGAATTGTCAAAGCTAGCTTTTGCTTGGATGCTTTGAGAATTGCTCGTTACTCTAGGCGAAATGAAGCTAATTTGACCTGTACCTAGCACCTTTCCTTGAGAATCCTTCCCTTCAACTCTCTGCCCCAAGCGTAAATCTGGCCCTCGTTCTAGCGGGATAGATAACCGCAGGTCTAGCGCTTGGTTTTGAGTAACCGTGGCAATCGTATCGCCACTCTTAACGTAGTCCCCTAACTTGACTGGGATAAGTCCGACAACGCCAGCGATGGGGGCGATAATTGTGGCATCTTTCAGTTCTTCATTGGAAAGATTGGCGTTGGCTTCAGCTTGCCGTACCCCTGCTTGCGCTTCGGAAAGGCTGGCTTGAGCTGCCTGAATGCCTTGGTTGCTAGCATTTAAGGCGGCTTGGGCGGCGCGGATATCGCGGGTAACTTGGTCTAGTTGCGCTCTGGGCAACGCGCCTTGCTGTACGAGGGTGGAAGTGCGGCGGAGGTTTTCCTGTTGTAGTTCCACTTCAGCGACACGAGAAGCCCGTTCTGCTTCTAAGGCTTTAATTTGCGAGGCGGCATTGGCACGGGTGGCGCGGGCGGCGTTAACAGCCTGGAGGACGCCAGCTAATTCTGCTTGTCTCTTTTCGCGGCTGAGTTGGACTAAGGGCTTCCCAGCCGGAACGCGATCGCCTTCAGCAACAAAAATCTGACTGACTCGTCCGTCAATTTCAGGCTTTAATACCACTGAACGTTGCGCTTCTAAAGCACCGACAAACTCGGAACTTTCCTGAATTGTCGCTGTCTCTATCGTTGATAGCTTGACAGGAACTCCTTGAGGTTGACCCGCCGCCGCAGCAGTCGCATTCGGTGCATCATTAGCACGGCTATGCCACCACCGCCAACCAAAACCTGCACCGACAATTAAAAGGATAATTCCCAGCGCCACAGACCAACGCTGTCTTTTCCTTGGTTGATACGCAGACTCATCGTTTTCTAGAGCCTGACGATCGTCTGCGATCGCAGACGGTTCTGCGTCAATTGGAACTGGAGACGGGGAATCAGGATCGGGCATTGTCGTTTCCTCTCCTTTTACTTAAGTTTGATAGCAAACCGCTCTACGCTTACAAAGCGGTACTTAAACGACTTTTAACAACGTCGTGATTGGCTTATATAGTTTTCTTAATCGGCTTGCGCTCATCGCCACCCCACCTCAGCCGGATGATTGCGAAAGAGAGACAGCAGATAACATCTACATATATTAAAATCAAATGCAACTATTAATTGTATCAGATTGATATAAATGCTGGAATTAGCTACTTTAGGTTTACTACAACGCGAACCGCTACATGGCTACCGCCTAAAACAGCAACTAGAGCTGTTCATGAGTGGTTGTATCAGCGTCAACTATGGAGCTATTTATCCGCTCTTGAAGCGCCTGGAAGAACGGGGTGCAATATCAGTGCTGGTAGAGGAGGAAGGAGAAGCGGGTTCGATCCGCAAGATTTACAGCATTACGGATCGAGGGCGCGAGCGATGGATGCACAAAATGATGGAATATCCCCATGAAAGCTGGGTGAATGCTCGCTCTCGCTTCACGATCAAGTTTTTCTTTTTTGGTCACTTAGAACCTGCCAAACGGATTAAGTTGCTGGAGCATCGCTTGATGGTTTGTCGGCTGCGCCTGGAAAGCCAAGAAAGAGAATCGCTGCCAGCAGAACCCTACCAGGCAGAAGTTTGGCACAGATGTAAGGCAGTGATTCAAAGCGAAATCGAATGGTTGAACGAACGACTGGCATCTGAACGAAGCGAACCCTCTCTGGGAAGTCCGGGGCAAAGCAAGGTAGAGGCGGGAATCATCGCCACTTGAGAGACATCGAATACTGCAATCAAATAATGGCAAAGCCATGTCAAGGGAAATACAGAGGCTATCTGCTTTAGGGCTAAGGAAATCAATTATTTCTGGCAGAATGCACCAATATCAGGCTTAGGGTTCTGCATTTTCAGGTTCTTGCCCCAATTCACAAAAATTCGTTTGCCAAGCACATTCGCAACCCAGTATCCTTCTTAAGGTGCTTGAGCTAAAGAAAAGAAGTTTTTCTAACAGCGCAGACCAAATTCAAAAACTTATGCCAAATTCTAGTCATCCGTTTCACTGGGTAGGAACTGGTTTCATGGCTGTGGGTGCGAGTGCAGCGATCGCCATGAGCTGTGCAAAAGTCAGTGTTGCACAAGAAAAGCCGCCGCTTACTCAGCCAAATCCTACTTCCGCTGAAAGTAAGGGAACCCCGTCGGTTGCCCCTACCCCAGCGCTTCCCGCAATCTCTTCCCAGACGCTAAAGGAAGCCGTTAGCCGAGATGGAGCTAGGCCTCCAAATGCAACGGGAGGCAAGACAGACGTTTCCCAGTCGGCTCCAGCACAATCGCCACAAGCACCCGCCACGCTGGAAAGCCTACCCCCTGAATATCTCAACCCCAGCGCTAATCCCCTACAATTTCCGACCAGATCTGAGGAAGTGCAAATTCAAAACTTCCAACGAATTACCCTACAACAAGCTCTGGAGCTAGCACGGCGCAACAATCGGGATTTACAAGTAGCGATTCTTACCCTAGAGCGATCGCGGGCATCCGTGCGAGAATTTCGGGCGGCTGAGTTTCCAACAATCGGCGTAGAATCAAATTTTACTAGGTCAGATTCCCCGAATGCTGAGCTACAAAATCGGCGACAACAGTCATCGCCATTAAACCCATTCTTGGGGAATGACGACGATAATACTGTTTCGACATCCTTTGACACCGGCCTGCAAGTGAGTTACGAACTCTACACCTCCGGGCGGCGCGGGGCACGTATCCGGGCGGCAGAAGAACAGCTGCGATTCGATCAGTTAGAAGTAGAACGCCAGTCCGAGCAACTACGCCTGGATGTCAGCAATGCTTACTACGATCTGCAAGAAGCCGATTCCCAAACTGAGATTTCCCAAGCAGCAGTGACAGATGCTGCCAGGAGTCTCCGGGATGCTCAATTGCTAGAACAAGCTGGACTTGGAACGCGATTTGACGTACTGCGGGCGCAGGTGCAGCTGGCAAATGCCGTGCAGGATCTCACTCGCAGCCGGAGTCAGCAGAGCATTGCCCGCAGGCAATTAACGAGGCTGTTGAGTCTAGGGGAAACCGTTGAGGTGGCGGCAGCAGATGAAATTGAGGTCGCTGGTGAATGGAATCTAACACTAGAACAGAGTATTATCCTCGCCGTGAAGAATCGCGCTGAGCTAGAACAGCTCTTGGCTCGACGGAACATCAGCCAAGAGCAAAGACGCATTGCCCTGGCGGCAACCAGACCGCAAGTCAACCTCGTTGCCAACTACAGCGTTTTAGGGGTATTAAATGACGATATCGGGCCAGCCGATGGTTTAACCCTGGGGGCGCAATTCCGATGGGATTTTTACGATGGGGGAGCCGCCAGAGCGAGAGCCAGTCAGGAAGAAACGAACATAGCGATCGCTGAAACTCAATTTGCCGACCAGCGCAACCAAATTCGCTTGGAGGTGGAACAAGCTTATTTCAACTTAAGGTCGAATGCCGAGAATATTCAAACTGCCTTTTTTGCCGTTACCCAGGCAGAAGAAAGCTTGCGTCTGGCAGAGTTACGATTTAGATCTGGCGTTGGTACCCAGACAGATGTCATTAGCGCTCAAACCGAGCTAACTCGTGCTAGAGTAAACCGTCTTACAGCGGTTCTGGATTACAATCGCTCTCTGGCAGCTCTCGAACGGGCGATCAGCAATCTCCCAGATAGTCAACTTTTCGATCAGCCCCAATAGGGTGATCAAAGTAAATCGATCCTACGGTGTCTCAAAACACCACTGGCATTTCAGTAGAGATGGGCTTTGCTAAATTTGTATAATTTCTTAAGATTTGTTAATAGAAGCGAGGTGAGTTAAAAGGCGGATGGCTAATATTACATTTGTCAATGAAAATCAAGAAGCGATCGCAGCGGATGGAGCTAACTTAAGAGAAAAAGCCCTCCAGAACGGCATTGATATCTATACCTTTAGGGGAAAGATGATGAACTGCGGGGGCTACGGTCAATGCGGTACCTGCATTGTGGAAATTGTGGAAGGCATGGAAAATCTTTCGCCTCGCACTGAGGTGGAAAATCGCAAACTGAAGAAAAAGCCAGAAACCTATCGCTTAGCTTGTCAAACTCTTGTAAATGGCCCAATAAGTGTGAAAACAAAGCCGCGATAAAAAATTGAAGGTTTATTAACGCAAAGATCGCAAGGATTTCGCAAAGTTACGCAAAGGCAATGATAAATTCTCTGCCGGACTCTGCGATTCCTTTGCATCCTCTGCGTTTAAGTTTTCTCGCTCTACTGCCTAGAACTATCCTCCTAGCGGCACTAGCTTGAGAAATTCTTGGTTGATCTTTTGATAAATTGGAATCTTCCCGGTTAGATGTGAGCATACCCAGTCGTACCTAAAAAGTCGTACCTAAAAATAAGGGAACATCTTGAGATCGCATCGCATCGTTTCAGAACTTTACCCAACCGATGCACAGCAGCACCAGAAGCGCCGATGATTGGTCGTGAAATTCGGCAATTGTGGGTCGGAAAACCAAGGAAATATCCCATTCTATTTGTGGTCGAACAAGATGTCGTAGCCGTTCTTCATGTTCGGCACAGTCGCCAAGCTTATTTGGGTGACGAGTCTGAGTAAGGTTGTTGCGTAAAATATGCGATCGCTTTTCTCTTTCCTTTCAGAATAAAGCGCGATCGCGAAGGGCCGACCTGTCGGTTCGCTTTTTATATTGGTGAGAGCGCGATCGCCTCAATGTCTGCTCCAGGAGAGCGATCGCGCTTGCATGGGAAAATGCGATCGCTATTTTGGCTTCTTGGGATCGCACTCTCCTCAAGACAGACACCGGATGATATGCTTAAGGGTGGTGCTTTAAAGTTAATTAGAGGCTGGGTTCAATGCAAGTTAACGATCTTGGTTTTGTCGCCAGCATCCTGTTTGTGCTGGTTCCCACAGTTTTCTTGTTGATTCTGTACATCCAAACTGCTAGCCGCGAAAGCAACAAGAATCCTTAATCATCTGTATCGAACAAAATCCCCCCGCTGTAGTATGGACAAGGCTCTTGCCATGTCCTTCTGGCGAGGGGAATTTTTTTAGGGTTAGGTTTGGCGTTTCTTAGGTAGTCGCCGTGCGTCCTAAGAGAACGGGACAATTTGCATAAACTCGCACGTAGTCGGATAGCGAGGTTCCCAGCAAGCGATCCAAATCTGGTAAACCTTTGGCAATCGAAGGACGGCGATCGGGAGAACCCAGCATTAACAAATCAACATTTGATTCCTCTGCCAAACGACAGATTTCTGGGCCTGCTTTACCATTTCCGGTGACACACTTATAAGAAATGCCTTGTTTTTTAGCGGCAGCGATCGCAGGAGCAAGTACAGGATCTTTTTCAGCGTTAGCGGCTTCTTCAAAACCTGTCCGAGCTTTGTTGACGTGAACCAGAACCAACTGCCCACCCTTTTTATCTCGCAACAGAAACAAAGCCAGATTTAAGCATTGTTGTGCCGATTCTGAGCCGTCCATTGCAACCATGATGCGGTTGATTTTCTTGACGTAAATATCGTCTTTCACCAACAACATTGGGCGGGAAGACAATTGGAAAACATATTGGCTGACCGAATTTTCTAAAATGGATTCCAGACGCTTTAGGCCCCGCGAACCCATAATGATCAAATCAGCATTTATTTCTTCTGCTACCTGGCAAACCGTATCCTTCGGATCGCCCTGCCTCAGCATGGTGTTAACGTGATTTGGGTCTAGGTTCAGAGTCTGGATGGCTGTAGCGAGAATCCTGCCTCCCTCTTCCCACTTTGAAGTCATGGACTCAGTGGTAATTTGAGAAGGAACGACGTGCAAGATAGTGACCGCTGCCCGTTGGATCGAAGGCAGTTCTATCAAAGCCTTGAGCATCTCTTCAGAATGTCCAGTTCCAGAGTCTGCTAACAAAATTTTTTCAATCATCGAAATGCCTCTTTATCAGAAAAAATCGCTCTGTTTTTATTGCTTTCTGACCCAATGAATCGGGAAGTAGATGTTGATGAAAGTGTGATAACTGCTAACAACAGTAACCGATTTATCTGGGAAGTGAGTTTTTCATCATTCAGCATACTTCTGATAGTGACGTTAATTTTTAACGATTTATGACACTGCTTTAATAAGCGCAAAAAATATTCATTAATTTTTGTAACCTAATTAATCGGAACACGTCAAAGGAGCATCTACACTCGCTGTATCTTAGAAAATTTGCTAGTCATCAAACTTCTGACGCTCTTTCCCTTTGACGCCCCACCACAAGATAGACATCAACCATTTGCTGTTTGCCCTTCAGTGGCAATGGTCCCCAAGATTCAACCAGAAACTGGTTATCAAGATGAACTAGGGTTTCCTTGCCGATGAGGACGCGGCAGTTGCTTGGTTGGCGGTGTTTCTCGCAACTTTCCAAGCGAGCGGCAGTATTAACGCTGTCCCCAATGACGCCATATTCTAGGCGGTCTTTGCCTCCTAAACTGCCAACGACGACGGGACCCGTAAAAATTCCAATTCGCATCTGGATGACTGGCAAGCCACGAGTTTTCCAGTTTTGGTTCAATTCCTCCAGAATTTCGCCGATTGCTAGAGCGCATTCTATCGAGCGCTGGGCATCAAGAGCGACTTCCTCCTTGTGGATGCGATCCATCGGCACGCCAAACACAGCCATGAAGCCATCCCCGGTAAACTTGTTGATAATGCCTTCATGGCCGATGATTTCGTGGGTGACGACATCCAGCATTTCATTTAACCATTCCAGCAAAGCTTCCGGAGGCATTTGTTCGGCAATGGTACTGAAATCTTTGATATCTGCAAACATCATGGTTGCGATTAGCTTAATTCCTGGTAATTTCCCAGATTTGATCAAGCGATCGCGTCCTTTCCAGAGAGCTTTGGCAACTTCCGGTGAAGTATTCTGTCCCAAAAGCTTCATGATAATTTGTTGCTGCTGCTGTGCATCATAAGAGCGGTAGGTAATGACTACCCCGCTGGTGAGGATAAATCCCAGTACGGGAGCCGACAGAGGCACCCATCCTTGCAGAGTAAACAGATAGAAGCAGGTGCCCAACAAAACCCCCAACCCAACGCCGCAGCCCAAAATTAAGACAACGGGATGCCGCAACCACCAAGCCGCGATCGCACCCAGCAGTGTCCATCCGACAATCCATAACACCTCTATCCGTTCATCCCAGAACCAAAATAGGGGTCGCTCCCCTGTGGCAGCGTCAAGGAATTGGCTGACCATCTGGGCATGAACCAAGACGCCGGGCATCTTGGCGGTTTCCTTCTCGGCTGGGCTGTAGGGGGTTGAGAAAGTATCTTTGGCGCTGGGTGCCGTTGTGCCAATCAGCACAATCTTGTTTTTCACCCAGTTCGGGTCAATCTGTCCCTTTAAAACTTGGGTGAGCGTAACTTGCCGCGCCACGTTTGAGGAGCGGTAATTCAGCAGAACTTGGTAGCCCCGCGCATCCATATTTTGATACCCGCCAGAGTTTTGCTGGAGCGGGACAAATACGGCTTTTGCCAGTTGAATATGATCGGAATTTTGTTGGCTGGACTCTGGTGTGATGCCCACACTTTCTAAATAGGCGATCGCTAGCCGCAGGGAAAACGAGAAATAAGTGCTTGTATCATCCGAGACAAACAATAGATTGCGACGGACAACGCCATCCGGATCGAGCAGCAAATCGTTAAAACCAACTCGATCCTCTGGAAATCCCGGCGGCGGCGACACCAGTTCCAGCTCCGTATCGCCAAATTTCTTAATGGCAAAGATATTTTTTTCCCGGAGTTGCACCTTAAGTTCGGCATTTCCTGGTTGTTGCGGGATTTCCCGATACACATCTAAGCCAATTACTTGAGGCTGCAATGATTGCAACTTTGCCAATAGCTGCGCCATTGTCCGGTCGGATAAAGGCCATTGTTTCTGAGTGCGAATGTCGCCTTCTGTAATGCCCACAACTAAGAGCCGAGGGTCGGGACCTGGATCGGAATGTAACCGCACCAGTTGGTCTAAAGCGACGAGTTCTAGAGGTTGTAGACCGCCCAAATGACGCACTCCTAAAACGAACCCGCTCACAACAAGACTAGCGATCGCTACCACTCGCACACCCGTGAATTCCGACAACGCAATCTTGAGGCGATCGCTTAGATCCAATAGCGTGGATGTCTGGGACTTAAAAAAGCCTTTCATCATCGCCCTAGCCTTAGCGGAGCTAACATGGGGAGAAACAGAGGCAAAGACAGAGCCATAGCATTTTCTACTGTAGCTTTTGGGCTAATTTCGGGAATTGAAAACTGGTAAATTTACCGACTGCTGATTTGGCATTACCACATTATGGCATTTAGATAATGATGGGCTACACCCCTCATTGTTAGTAAACAGTCAGGAATCATGGAAAAAGAAAAAATCGCTAATTTCTAGAAATAGGTTCGATCGAGAGGGGAAAGCAACTGACAAATATCGCCAACCCTATATAAGTCAATGTTTATAGACGACTTCTTTCCCACAACAAGATTACCGAATGCAGTTATTTCCACATTCTCCCCAGAAGCCTCTGAAGTTCCTATCCTGCCTAATCTGTACTCTCTTGAGAGGAAGGAATTAAGGACTACCAACCACTGAATCATCCCGGCTTTGGACTGACAACACATCCAAAGTGGGAGGTTATCATAGGGTGAATGTTGATATTTCTTAAAAAAAGTTATCAATGCAGTTTTCCCCCTCTGGTATGTCCGAAATCAAGAACTCCGCGATCAAAAAGGTGTTCTTTGGTCATGAGCCGACTCCTGAGTTATGCGCCATTCTAACGGTCTATTTGGTGCAGGGAATCTTGGGTTTAGCGCGTCTAGCAGTCAGCTTTTTTCTCAAAGATGAACTGTCGCTAAGTCCGGCTCAAGTTTCGGCTTTGATGGGCATTGCTGCCATTCCTTGGGTGGTAAAGCCGTTATTTGGTTTTCTGTCAGATGGTCTACCGTTGTTTGGCTACCGGCGGCGACCCTATCTGATTTTATCTGGACTATTGGGAGCGATTTCCTGGTTTAGTCTGGCAACGATTGTGCATACAGCTTGGGCGGCGACAGTGGCGATCGCGCTTTCGTCCCTCTCGGTAGCGGTTAGCGATGTAATTGTAGACTCGCTGGTGGTAGAACGAGCCAGGGCAGAGTCTCAGAGTGATGCCGGTTCCCTGCAATCCCTCTCCTGGGGTGCCTCATCGCTGGGAGGCTTAGTAACTGCGTATTTTAGCGGTTTCCTTTTGCAACACTTCGGGAGCCATACTATTTTTGCCATTACCGCTGGTTTCCCCTTAATTGTGTCAGCGGTTGCTTGGTTAATTGCAGAAGAGCCAATTAGCGATCGCCCGGATGTCTCCACCGTTGCCAACCAGATCAAACAACTGGGAAAAGCGGTTAGCCAAAAATCAATCTGGCTCCCAACCGCCTTTCTGTTCCTTTTGCAAGCCACACCGACCGCAGATAGCGCCTTTTTCTACTTCACTACCAACGAACTGGGGTTTGAGCCAGAATTTTTGGGACGGGTACGTCTCGTCACCAGTCTCGCCTCCCTGCTCGGAATTGCAATTTTTCAACGATTTCTCAAAGCCGTCCCCTTTCGCACCATTTTCACCTGGACAACGATCATCGCCGCGGGACTCGGAATGACCACGCTGCTGCTGGTGACTCATACCAACCGCTCTTTAGGCATCGACGATCGCTGGTTCAGCCTGGGAGACAGTCTGATCCTGACGGTGATGGGGCAGATTGCTTATATGCCCTTGTTGGTACTTGCGGCGCGGCTATGTCCGCCTGGAGTAGAAGCAACTTTGTTTGCGCTGCTGATGTCGGTGACCAATATGGCAGGGTTATTGTCCCACGAACTGGGAGCCGTCCTCACCTATTGGCTGGGCATCACCGAAAGGAATTTTGACCATCTCTGGCAGTTGGTCGTGATTACGAATCTATCAACCCTTTTGCCGCTGCCACTGATTGGTTGGCTACCCGCAGGCAAACCGGAAACCGAGCCATCTGGGGAGATGCCAAGCTTGCAACCGTCATCAGCCATACATATTCAGTCAGCCCCCATTCAGCATCGGGAACGGTCTTTTGTTCCTGACTTTCTTCCAGAACTCATCCCCACAGTAGAAGAACCCGCCGACTAAAAGAGGAAGGATCGAGAGTAGGCAGTGCTGATTCCGCTTCCCGTTTCAGACTGGAAACGAAAATCAGAAAGCTGCTGCACTCACTAGGCGGATGCAATGAAATTGAAGATTTTCGTCGGTTGGGACGCCAGGAAACCCAACACCTGCATAGGGTAGCGATCGCTATCCCATCCGACAAATCATTCATCCGTGCGACTTAACGTGCAGCGGCGCTAACACGTCTGTCCTAGTTCACGATCGCGTCACGAGTTTTTCTAAGCCGAACTGTTTAATATGCAAATACCCACACCAGAACGCTTTCCGGTGCCCACAGAGGTGCCCGATCAAATTCCCTACCACATTAAAAAGTGGCAAAAGGGCTATGAATCTTTGCCGCAAGAATTCGATTATTGGATTGATGACATTGAAGGGGAGATTCCCGCAGAACTAGAAGGAACGCTGTTTCGGAATGGCCCCGGGTTGCTAGATGTCAAGGGTCAACGCATCCATCACCCATTTGATGGAGATGGCATGATTGCCAAGATCGCCTTTTCAGAAGGTCGCGCCCACTTTCGCAATCGCTTTGTCCGCACACAGGGCTATGTGGAAGAACAGAAAGCCGGTAAAATTCTCTATCGCGGCGTCTTTGGCACCCAGAAGCCCGGTGGTTGGCTAGCCAATGCTTTTGATGTGAAACTCAAAAATATTGCCAACACCAACGTCATTTACTGGGGGGGCAAACTCCTGGCGCTTTGGGAAGCTGCCGAACCTCATCTTTTAGACCCCAACACCTTGGAAACCCTGGGGAAAGAATATTTGGATGGGGTTTTGCAAAATGGTGACGCCTTTGCCGCTCATCCTCGCATTGACCCTAGATGCGATCGCCAGGGTGGTGCCCCTTGCCTGGTGAACTTTGCCATTAAACCGGGTCTTTCCAGCACCATCATCATCTATGAATTAGACGCGGCTGGCAAAGTTGTGCAGCAGAACTCTCACAGCGTTCCTGGCTTCGCCTTCATCCACGATTTTGCGATTACGCCCAATTACTGCATCTTCTTCCAAAATCCGGTTTCCTTCAACCCGGTGCCTTTCCTGCTGGGATTTCGCGGTGCGGGTGAGTGTGTCAAGTTCCAGCCGGAGCAACTCACTCGGATTGTGGTGATTCCCCGCAACCCCCAACCAGGGGAAAAAATGCAAATTTTTGAAACTCAGTCGGGTTTTGTTTTCCACCATGCCAATGCCTTTGAGCAAGGGGACGAAATTTGTATTGACTCAATTTGCTATGAGTCTTTTCCAGAGGTTGAGCCGGAATCAGACTATCGGGAGGTAGACTTTCAGGCACTATCCCCCGGACAAATGTGGCGGTTCCAGTTTAATTTAAAGGATAAAGATAAAACGGTACGGCGGAGGCTTTTAGAAAGCCGTTGCTGCGAGTTTCCCTTCGTTCATCCCGAACGAGTCGGACGCCCTTATCAGTATCTATATCTGGGTGCAGCTCATGCTGCCCAAGGCAATGCGCCTCTCCAAGCTATCCTCAAGGTGGATTTAGAATCAGATTGTCGCCAACTCTGGAGTGCAGCACCCCAAGGCTATGTTAGCGAACCGATCTTTGTCCCTCGTCCGGGTGCTACCCGTGAAGATGAGGGTTGGGTGCTGACGTTAGTTTACGACTCTACTCACCACCGCTCTGATGTCGTTATTTTAGATGCCGCCCACGTCGATCGAGGCCCGGTGGCGCGATTGCACTTGAAGCATCATATCCCTTATGGGTTGCATGGCAACTTTACGTCCCACTGCTTTGCGCCCAGCCACTAGATATCTAGTCAGCCAATTTTGGATTTTAAAGCGGTTATGGAGGAGCGATCGCTCCTCTAAAAGCTAAAATTGGCTGACCGTTGTAGTATAAAGCTTTGCAAACCTAGTAATCTCCACCTTCTCTTTTGCACAAAGATAGGCTACTTTTGGCTGAAGTATCCCAAGCGGAGCTGGGATGAAATTCAGCATCGTTATTACGACTTATAATCGCCTTTCCTTGCTAAAACGGGCAATTGACACCTCTCTTGCCCAAACATTCCCCTGTGAAGTCATTGTTGCGGATGACTGCTCCTCGGATGGCACCCAAGCCTATGTAAGCGATTTAGTGGCAGCGCTTCGTGCCAAAGGTGACGAACGCCTCGTTTATCACCGCAATCAGATTAACCTGGGTCACTCGGCGACGATGAATGCTGGAGTGCAGCTTGCTAAAGGCGAGTGGATTAAGCCGGTTGATGATGATGACTATTTAGCACCGAATTTTCTAGAGGAAATGAATCGGGCGATCGCGCTGTGTCCAAACGCTGTCATTGCCTCTTGTCAGGCGGCGCAGGTTGATGTCAACGAGGTCGAACTTTACAGAACCCGACAAATTGGTCCCGGCAAAGCTTTCTCTATTCCCCAAGAAGACCTTCATTTTGGGATGCTACTAGAACTTATCCCTTTTGGTACTCCGATTCAAGTTGTCTTCGCTCGTTGGGCTTTTCTGAAATCCGGCGGCTGGGATTCTAGCTTAGATGCGAACTTTGATGACATTGATTCTTGGATCAAAATTGCCCAGTTTGGAGATGCTGTTTTTGTAAATCAGTGCCTTGCTTATCGTACGATTTGGCCTGGAGCTTACAATCAAAAGTTTCCTCTTAAAACGAGGATGGATACTAATATTTTGATGAAGGAAAAAATCTATGCTTTGGTGAGTGAAACTCACCGTGCTGAAACTCCACCCATTAAAAATATTCAAGCTTATCTTAAACTACATTGGAGTCTGGTGGCACTTAAGCAAGGAAAAATCCTGAGTGCAATCAAAATGGCATTTCCCGCAGTTTTTTCACTGAGTGCATGGAAGCTTTTAGCAATTAACAATCTATCGCATCCTCAGCAATTATTCTTGCCTCAAAAGCAAGCTGATACCGATGACTCGCTGTCTAAATCGATTCCTTATTCGGAATCTATTCATAACTCTATTGTTCCAAAAAATTGGTCTAAAACAGAACAACTTCAAGAATTACGCATTTCTCTAAAATTCCGCTGTAGCCGGATTGCTTTCAAGCAAGGAGAATTTTTTAGCGCTATCAAAATGGCTGGAAATGGTGTCGTTTCGCTAGTTGGATGGAAGCTTTTTGGGATAACGGATTTTCATCAATCTCTTAACAAAAAGATCCAGAACCAAAATCATTTACTAGATAGAAATATTCTAGTGATGGAAAAAATCTATGCTTTAGTTAGTGAAAAACACCAATCTACTATTTCCAACCTTCAAGAGTGGCAAGCTTATTTCAAACTGCGTGCAGGATTTTTAGCGATTCGGCAAGGAAAATTAGCGCTCGCGTCTCAAATAGTATTCCCCGCTATATTTTCCTTTGCTGCATGGAAGCTATTAGTAAAAGTTATTTTATTGCGGCAACGCCATAGTAAAGAACCCTTAATTCGCCGGTTAGTGCTATACAGATTACCAGAAGGCAAAAATAAGGATTGAATGGGAAGATAGCACCTTCCCAGACTTGTGAAAATATTACTTTTCTCGGTCCCTTTGCCTCAATCGCTTTTTTTTCTAAAGAATATTGCTTGAATCGCTTTTGAGCTTGATATAGTGTTGTCCTAAATAATTTGTGAAGCGAGATTCCCGACTTTTTTAAAAAAGCTGGATAGCTGAAACACTAGCATCTCACAACTAAAATAGGATTGCTATATTAGGTTTCATCTCACCCCACTCTTTAAAAAGCCCTTAGCGAAGCGGCAGCCATTCACTGGGGTATAGCCTTGCTCCTGCATAAAAGGAAATTGTTGAAGAATGGGCTGGCCTAAGCGATCGCAATCAAAATTACCGAACTCTGTTGAACCGGGTTTGCGAAAAGCAAAAACATACGCATTTTCACTGCGATCGCGCCTCATCGGCTTGGTATTGCTGGTTGTCGTTCTGGTATTGGCGTTGATATACACAAACTTTGAGGAACGCCGACACCAAACAACTCAAATTCAGGCAGAGGCGCTACAAATAACTAGGCTGGCTACCGCTAACCAAGAGCGCTTGATTAACAGCCAAGGGATAATTTTAGCTCGCTATCCTAACCCCGAAACCTGGGTCGCGCAAGCCTCACCGGAAGCACCTTTGGTTAAAACGATGCTGACGCAAAAAAGGGCAGGCATGGTGGAGGCTTCCGGAGTGGATGGTGTAACGAGCTTGTATGCGATCGCGCCCTTGGAGGGCACTTGTAGAGATCAGGGCGATCGCTGCAACCTCTACGTGTCAGTGGGCATCCCCAAAACCGTCGCCTTTACTGCTGCCGATCGGCAGTTGCACCGCAACTTAGCAGGCATGGGATTAGTCGCCGTGTTAGCGATCGCTGCTACTTGGGTGGGTAGCGAGGTGTTGATGTTGCGTCGGGTGAAGGCGCTCCTGAAGGCAATGCAGCAGCTCTCAGAAGGCGATTTAAGCGTTCGTAGCGGGGTGTCTCACGGTTTTGGAGTCAGGGAATTGGCTGGTGCCTTTGACACGATGGCGGCGTCGCTAGAACGTTCTGAGCGCGATCGCCAGTCGGCAGAAACTGTTTTGCGAGAACGAGAAAAAAAATATCGCTCATTGGTGAACAGCCTGCCACAGGTGCTATTCCAGACTGATGAAGCCGGATATTGGACATTTCTTAATCCCGCCTGGAAAGAAATTACCGGCTTCGCCCTCGAAGAAAGTATTGGTAAGAATTTAATCGATTTTGTTCATCCGAGCGATCGCCCACAACACCGCGAAGAATTTCGCTCCCTCATTGAACGCCAGCAAGAATTTTATCGGTATCAGGCGAGATATCTGAGTGCAAACGGCGACTATCGCTGGCTGGAAGGACACGCCAAATTAACATTGGCTCCCGACGGGACAATTATCGGTACGTCCGGCACCCTGAGCGACATTACGGAGCAAAAACAGGCACAAGAAGCCCTGTTAACCACACATCAAACGCTGCAAGCGCTGATTGAAACTTCACCGTTAGCGATCGTAACGCTCGATGTTAATCGGAACGTCACCCTGTGGAATCCAGAGGCTGAGCGTCTTTTTGAGTGGAAATCAGCAGAAGTTGTCGGCTATCCGCTGCCGATTTTCCCCCCGGATCAACAGGAAGCGTTTCATGCCTTGCTTCAGGCTGACTTACATGGCGGAGGAGATCGTGGTAGCGGTGGCAGGGAATTCCGCAGCCAAAAGAAAGACGGCACCTTGATTGACGTTAGCCTTTGGACAGCCCTGCTGCAAGATGTCAATGGCAAGATGAGCGGCAGCATTGGCATCTTCGCCAATATTAGCGAAAGCCTGCGGCACGCTACGCTACGCAATCGCGCTCTGGAAGCGCTGCGGGAAAGCGAAACCCGTTACCGCCTCGTCGCTAAAGCCAGCAACGATGCAATCTGGGACTGGGATTTACTGACAAACCGCGTAGAGTGGAACGAATCCCTGCAAAAACTCTTCGGCTATGCGGAAACTGAAGTAGGTTTTGATGCCAGGTGGTGGTACGAAAATATACATCCAGAAGACAGAGAGCGGGTTGTCAGTGGGATTCATGCTGCAATTGACAGTGGAAGACAAATCTGGTCGGATGAATACCGCTACCGTCGCGCCGATAACTCTTATGCCTTAGCGAGCGATCGGGGATTTATCGTCCATGACGATAAGGGGAATCCAGTGCGGATGATCGGCGCGATGATAGACATCAGCGAAAGCCTGCGGCACGCTACGCTACGCAAGCAAGCTGAGGCGCTGATCGCAGGGCAAAAACAGGTACTCGAAATGATTGCCACCGGCGCAGCACTGGGTGATGTTCTGGATGTTTTGGCTCGGTTTATCGAGACCCAATCCGGTGAGGGCTTTTGTTCGATTCTGCTAGTTGACGAAAAAGAGAACAAGTTACGACATGGAGTCGCTCCTAGCCTTCCCGAAAGCTACACTCAGGCGATTGATGGTATCGCGATTGGTCCTGGTTTTGGTTGCTGTAGTAAGGCAGCGTATTTCGGTAAACCCGTGATTGTCTCAGATATTGAGAGCGATCGCCTTTGGGCGGATTTCCGAGATTTGGCATTAAGCCATCAACTACAAAGCTGTTGGTCTACGCCTATTTTTTCCAGTAACGGTAAGGTATTAGGCGTTTTTGTAATGTATCATCCCGACGCGAGGCGACCGAATCAGGATGAGTTATATCTGACCGAGATTGCGACCCAAATTGCGGGAATTGCTCTGGAACGCCAGCAAGCAGAGGCAGCATTGCAACAGAGTGAAGATCAACTGCGCTTGATTACAGATGCTTTGCCGGTGCTGATTGCCTATGTCGATTCGGAACAGTGCTATCACTTTAACAATCGGGCTTACGAACAATGGTTCGGCAAATCTCAGGCGGAAGTCATCGGACAGCCCATTAGAAAAATTTTAGGGGACTCGGCTTATCAGGCAATTCAGCCGTATGTCGAGGCAGCATTGTCCGGGCAGGAAGTAACCTACGAAAGCCCTATATCCTATGAATATGGAGGGATGCGTTGGGTCAATGCTACTTACCTGCCACATTTTGGGGAACACGGTGAAGTCAAAGGATTTATTGCCTTAGTCAGCAACATCACCGAACGAAAAGTGGCTGAGGAAGCGTTGCGGCAGAGTGAGGAACGATATCGTTCTTTGGCACGGGCGACCTCACAGATGGTTTGGACTTCCAACCCCCAAGGTGAGGTTGTGACGGATCAACCGGATTGGAGAGCCTATACGGGTCAAAGCGAGGCAGAAATACTAAGCTGGCACTGGCTAGATGCCATCCATCCAGACGATCGCGATCGCATTGCCGAGCAGTGGTCTAACGCTATCCAAACGAAAAGCCTCTATGACACTGAGTTTCGGCTGCGGCGTGCTGATGGTATTTACCGCTACTTCAATGTCCGTGGGGTTCCAGTATTATCAAAAGACGGCGATGTGCGAGAGTGGATCGGCACCTGCACCGACATTACCGAAAAAGTCCAGGCAGAGGAAGCAATTCGACAGTTGAACGCGGAACTTGAACAACGAGTCATCAAACGAACCGCGCAACTGGAAGCTGCAAATCAAGAGTTAGAAGCTTTCTGTTATTCCATCTCTCACGACTTGCGATCGCCCTTGCGTGCTATCAACGGATTTTCGCGGATTTTGCTGGAAGAATATCTAGAACAACTCGATCCGGAAGCCCAACGCTACCAGAAACTGGTGCGGGATAATGCTCAGCAAATGGGACAGCTGATTGATGACTTGCTGACATTTTCGCGCCTTTCGCGCCAGCCACTGAGAAAACAAACTGTAGCGATCGCTGATTTGGTACGTCAAGTACTGGCAGACTTATGGCACGAACAGCAAAATCGCCAATTTGAAATAAATATCGGCAATTTACCCGCCTGCGAAGGCGATCCTGCTTTACTTAAGCAAGTAGTTGTCAACTTGCTGACAAACGCTCTAAAATTCACGCGCGGTCGGGAAGTCGCCCAGATTGAAATTGGCTATCGTCATCAGTCATTTACGAATGACCCAGAACTAGAGACAAATGACTTTTCAACCACTGTCGTTTATTTCGTCAAAGACAACGGCGCAGGCTTTGATATGCGATACGCTCATAAACTCTTTGGCGTCTTCCAACGGCTGCATCGTGCGGAAGATTACGAAGGAACCGGAGTCGGACTCGCGATTGTGCAGCGCATCATCCATCGCCACGGCGGACGGATTTGGGCTGAGTCAGGCGTTAACCAAGGCACAATATTTTACTTTACCCTGGCAGAGGGAAATATTCATGAGTGAGCGCACAGCAGACTGTTTGCTGGTCGAAGACAATCCCAACGACCTAGAATTAGCACTTTATGCTTTGCGAAAGCACAACCTTGGCGATCGCATACAAGTTGCCCGCGACGGTGCGGAAGCCTTAGACTACATTTTCCGGACAGGTGCCTATCGCGATCGCTATCCGGAAAACTACCCCAAAGTCATTCTCCTCGACCTCAAACTCCCCAGAGTAGACGGCTTGGAAGTCTTGCAACGCCTCAAATCTGACCCCCAAACCCGCATGATTCCAGTCGTCATCCTCACCTCGTCAAACGAAGAACGCGACATCGTAGAAAGTTACCAGTTGGGCGTCAATAGTTATATCGTTAAGCCGGTGAACTTTGAACAGTTTACCGAAGCAGTGCAGCAATTAGGCTTGTACTGGCTGCTGTTAAACCAGCTGCCAAGCCGCTAGCATTCTTCAGGCTAAAAATTCTAAAAACCGCAATTAAATTTACGCTCAACACCTCATAATTCAGACTGCACGCTCTCTAAAAGCGAACAGTGGTGTAACCCCGCCCACGGCTCAATTCCCTTGCTTACAAGAAGATCATCATGTCCGCTCCGCTCCAGATTTTACTGCTTGAGGATTCCTTGGCTGATGCTGAATTAACTTTGCACGAACTACGTTTGGCTGGCTTTAAACCCGACTGGCAGCGTGTAGAGACAGAAGCCGATTACCTTGCCCAACTGCATCCCGGTATCGAGCTGATTTTAGCTGACTATAGCTTGCCTCAGTTTAACGCCCTCAGAGCGCTGCAACTTTTGCAAGAGCGCGGCTTAGATATTCCGTTCATCGTGATCACGGGCACGGTGAGCGAAGAAGTGGTGGTGGAGTGCATGAAGCAGGGGGCAGCAGATTATCTACTGAAAGACCGTCTGATGCGACTAGGATCGGCAGTAGCGCAAGCCCTACAAGCCAAACAAATGCGCGACCAAAAGCGGCAGTCTGAGGCGGAAAAAACCAGATTAATCGCCGCTTCACAAGAGAACGAGCAACGATTTCGAGCGCTGATCGAAAATGCGACCGACATCATCATCATTGTTAACGCCAGCGGTCAAGTGACTTATGTGAGTCCTTCTGTCAATCGGATTCTAGGATACGCACCCGATGGACTCATAGGCAAAAATGCTTTGACATTTATTCATCCAGAGGATGTGCTACTGGTTAAGCAAAGGCTGAAAAATTCGATTCAAAATCCCAATGTGACTCAGCGACTCGGTGAGTATCGCGTGCAGCATCGCAATGGCTCTTGGGGGATCTTCGAGGCAGTCACCACTAACCTCCTGAACGATCCGGCGGTGCAGGGGATTGTCGTCAACTGCCACGACATTACTGAGCGCAAGCAAGCCGAGGAGCAACTGCGACACCATGCGTTCTACGATTCGCTTTGCGGTTTGCCGAATCGGACATTATTTCTCGAACGCCTTGCCAGCCAAATCAAGCGTTCCCAAAGAGACAAAGACAGTTTATTTGCTGTCCTGTTTCTGGATTTGGATCGCTTCGAGATGGTCAAATATAGTCTGGGACACCTGGTAAGCGACCAACTGCTCATCGCTACAGCTCGCAAACTGATGACCTGCCTCCGTCCTACGGACACCCTAGCTCGGATTGGCACAGACGAATTTGCAATTCTGCTGGAGGATATTCACGATGTTAGCGATGCGATTCGCGTTGTCGAGCAGATCCAGGGGGAACTGAATTCGCCTTTTAACTTGGATGGGCGCGAAGTATTCACCACGACTAGCATTGGGATTGCCTTTGCAGGAAAGGGACAAGAGGGATGGGAGCCGGTTCGGAAAGCATCTGCCTCTATGCCGCTTTGTCCCTCTGCACCCTCTCACAATAACCTCTTGCCTCGTCCGCAAGACCTGCTACGGGCAGCCGACACGGCTATGTATCATGCCCGGTTAGAGGGTAAAGGTCGCTATGTTGTCTTCCATCGGGCCATGCATACCCTTGCCGTGGCACATTTGCAGTTAGAAACGGATCTGCGACGAGCGATTATCGCTACGGAATTTCAACTTTACTACCAGCCAATCGTCGAGCTGGCGACGGGTAAAATTAAGGCTTTTGAGGCTCTGGTGCGTTGGAATCACCCGACTCGTGGCATGGTTCCCCCAAGCGAGTTTATCCCTGTGGCAGAAGATACGGGTCTGATTATTCCCTTGGGTACTTGGGTATTGAACGAAGCTTGCCGTCAGCTAAAAGTTTGGCAGCAGCAGTATTCTACGACTCAGGGTTTGGCAATTAGCGTGAATCTCTCTGGTAAGCAGTTTTCGCAACCAAATTTGATTGAGCAGATTGACCGAATTTTGAGGAAGACTGGCTTGGATGGACACTATTTAAAGTTGGAAATTACTGAAAGCTGCTTGCTGGAAAATGCTGAAGCTGCTGCCATCCTGCTTTGGCAATTGCGAGATCGAAATATTCAATTATCGATTGATGATTTTGGTACGGGTTATTCATCCTTGAATTATCTGCACCGCTTTCCCGTTAATACATTGAAAATTGACCGTTCTTTTGTGAACCGGATGGGAGCGGGTGGCAAGGATGCAGAGATTGTCAAGGCAATCGTGGCGTTGGCTCATAATTTAGGAATGAGTGTGACGGCGGAGGGGATAGAAACGGCTCAACAGTTGGCACAACTCAAGGCATTGCAATGCGAACGAGGACAGGGATATTTTTTCTCGAAACCTTTAGATAATGGGGCTGCGGGACAGTTGATTTTGGCACAGTTGCAAGTTAATTCATGATGCGCGTTATTGGTCTGACGGGAGGCATTGGTACTGGCAAAACAACTGTCTCAAATTATCTTGCCAGTCACTACAATTTGCCGGTTTTGGATGCGGATATTTATGCTAGAGAAGCTGTAAAAGTGGGTTCGCCGATTCTCGGCGAAATTGTTAAGCGTTACGGAGCCGATATTCTGCTACCGGATGGAACGCTTGACCGCCGAAAGCTGGGCAATATTGTCTTTAATTCGCCCGAAGAGCGGCGTTGGCTAGAGCAACAGATTCATCCTTACGTGCGCGATCGCATGATTGAAAAAATGCAAGCACTCAACTCGCATCCGACTGTAGTGTTGGTGGTGCCTTTGCTGTTTGAAGTGGGGATGACGGCTCTGTGTACGGAAACTTGGGTCGTATACTGTTCCGAACAACATCAACTTCAGAGATTAATCAAGCGAGATCGCCTAACTTTAGAACAAGCGCAAGCCAGGATTACTAGCCAAATGCCCATTCAGGAGAAATGCGAGCGCGCTGATGTAGTTTTAGATAATTCTTCTACGCTTGAAGATTTGCTCAAACAGGTAGATACGCACTTAAAAATTAAAAATTAAAAATGTGGGAGTTGTTAGTGTCATGAGTTTTTTATCGCCTATATCTTGACGTCTTCTCTGTCTCTTGAAAGGAAGAATGCCGAGGTTTAGGTCATTCCAATCGTGAAAACTTCATGACACTGACGAAATTTCTAATTTTTAACTATTCTGCATCGCCTCCCACAATGACATTGCGAATGCGGAGACTTGGCCCACCACAACCAACTGGCAAGCCGTTCTGACCTCCCTTCCCGCAGCCGCCGGATTCATCCCAGTAGAAATCATCCCCGATCGCTTCAATATCCGCCAAGGTGCTGAAAACATTCCCCGAAAGCGTCACATCCCGAACGGGTTCGGCAATCTTGCCGTCGCGGATCATCCAAGCTTCAGCGGCGGAGAAAGTAAACATTTCTCCATTCGTCATACCACCCAGCCAGTTACGAGCGTAGACACCTTCTTTGATCCCTGCAAATAAATCCTCCACGGGCGTTGTACCCCGCTCAATCCAAGTATTCGTCATCCGAACAAGGGGGGGATAGTGGTAATTCAGACAACGGGCGTTGCCAGTGGGGGCTTCGCTCAGCTTTCCAGCAGTTTCGCGGGAGTGGAGGCGTCCAACTAAGATGCCATCCTTAATTAGCTGAGTCGTGGTAGCAGGCGTCCCTTCATCATCGTATAAGTAGCTGCCACGATGACCGGGAGGAGCAGCACCGTCAAAGATTTGCAGTTCTTTGGGTCCAAATCGGCGTCCCAGGGTCATCACTTCCAAAATATCCGGGTTTTCATAAGCCATGTCTGCTTCTGAAAGGTGCCCAAAAGCTTCATGGACAAATAAACCGCTGAGAATGGGGTCGATGACGACCGTGTAGGTATTGCCTTTCACAGGAGGCAGAGAGAGGGCGTTCACGGCGCGGAGAGCCGCACTCCGAACCTGATCGTCCAAATTAGTTAAGTCTTCGTAGGCTTTGCGGGAGCCAGTCGTTTCGCGTCCAGTTTGCACGGTTTCGCCATTCCGCGCAGTGGCGGCAAAGCGCATTTCCATATCTACCCAAGACTGCTCAATCAGCGTTCCGTCTGAGGTGGCGAGGATAATTCGCTGGGAACTGTCGCTGTAGCGCACAGAGGTGGTGGTGATTGAAGGGCTAGCGCTTTTGAGGATTTCAGTGTAGCGATCGCACAATTGCTTCTTGGTTTCCAGCGATATCTCTCGCGGATCGCTGCCTTCTAGGGGAAGTTGGCAAGTCGCCTGTACTGGCTCAATCGGAGCCAACAGGGTTTCTTCATCGCCAATAATCCGAGCGGCAGCGATCGCTTCTTCAATTCGGTCTGCTAAGGTAGAAAGCTGATTAAAGCTGGCAAAGCCCCAGCCGCCCTGGTAACAAGCCCGGACTTGTCCACCAATGGAGATGCCTTCAGTGAGGGTTTCGACCTTATCGCCGCGCAAAAAGATATCAGTTCCTTCGGCTTCTTCTATCCGAACTGCCAAATAATCGACTTGAGGTGAGTAACGAGCGATTAAGTCGGCGAGCAAGTTTTTGGCATCAGCCAGTAAGGTCGGCATTTGTCTTGCAGCAACATTGATAAACTGCTTCCATTGTGCAATTATTTGGTCGCACCTTGCCACTGGAAGCAGGAAACGAGGAGCCGGGGAGGTTATGGTAATCGATAGAGATACAAAATACGAAAACCCCTTTTCACTAGGAAAAGAGGTTTTTAAAGCCAGATGCACCTGTTACTACCTGGACAAGAATCTCTAATATCAAAGAGGCATTTCATTGATGGATGGCGGTGGTGATGCCGCAGCATCGTAAATTCTTAATTCTTGGACGTTCCAACGGTTGAGAATTGCTTCAGCTTGACGCACCTCTGCTTCTGTGCCCTCAACGATCAAGAAATAGTCCCCATGATGAATGCGATCGTTGTAAATTGCGGCTTGCTCATCAGGAATCCCGTAGCCAGTCAAGGCACCTAATAAGCCGCCTGCGGTTGCACCAATCACACCACTGGTTAAAGTAGTCGCTAAAGCCGTGGCTGCCACCCCAATAATGCTAATTGGCCCTAATACGGGAATGGCGGCAATGGTGCCTAGTCCCAGCGCCAAACCTAAGACGCCTCCGGCTGCACCACCCGCGATCGCGCCAAGGGTCGTTCCTTCTTGCGCTTTAGAAGTCGGTGGCGGGGATACTTGCTCAGGCTCTTTGTTGATTGCAGAAACCTGATTCATTGGAAACCCACCGGCTTTTAATTCCTGAATTGCGCCTTCTGCATCTTGCAAGCTGGAGAACACGCCAAAAGCTCGTTTTGGCTGAGTAAGCACCATTACCCTTTCCTCTCTAACTCTTTAGGGATCTATTCGTGGTTTTGCCACAAGCGAAATCAAATTACAGTTTCACCGTTATTACACAGGACTTATCAAGTTGCCCTGAACTAAAGCCCACTCTAGTAGTTCCAGCTTCACCGCTCAAACCCATGAAACGGATTGATTGGAGTTGTTTTATTCAGTGAAAACTGACTTGGGCTTTCAGCCAGGAAATTGATTTCCTGGTTTCCAGGCCCTAAGTCCTAGTAAAGTTAATTTTTCTGGGCTGGCGCAACTTTCGCTTGAACAGCTACTGTCTTAACACCCTTGATTTCCTTCGCCAACGGTTCTATTTTTGCCACTTGATCTGGCTTTTCTACAGTTCCTACAACTGTTACAGCTCCGTCTTTAGCATCAATTTCTAATTTGCTGCTGGGCAAGTTCGCTTCTAACTTGCTACGAACCTCGCTTTCCAAGTCGCTATCAGCTCTTTTTAGGGGGTCGCCAGCAGCATTATTACGTTGCTCGCGTGCCCGAATATCAGATTCTAGCTGTCTTTTGCGGACATCACTCGATGCATCGTTCTTCGCGCCTTGATCGGGTTGTGCTGAAGCATCAGCCGAGGGTGATGCTGGGGCACTGGCATTTGGACTGGCGGCTCCAGTTGCAGCAGGCGAAGAAGTCTGACTTGAATCAGAATCCGCTCCACCTGCCGTTTTCTCATTGTTGTCGCAAGCAGCAACACTCACTAACAAGACGCCACTAAACAGTAATGTTAAAAACTTGTTCATTTGTCAATTCCTCACTTCGAGCAGATAAGAGGTGGAAGTATTTTTCCTTCCACCCCATTCAATCGTTCTCAAATCAGCCTAAAGAGTCTGTTCCCGACGGTCGATAATTTGAACCGGGGTATCCGTGCGTGGAGTTGTATCAACTACTGGAGTTTGATAAGTACCACTGGGATCGGCAATATCAGATGTGCGAGTTGTCGTTGTAGTGGTTGTATTGGTGGCAGGAGCATCGTAGATACCCCAATCTTGAATTCCCCGATGACTGAGAATCGCTTCGGCACGACGGATATCGTCGTCGCTGCCGTCTACCATTACTAAATAATCCCCACGGGATACTCGATCGCTATAGTGTCTGGCTCTTTCTTCAGGAATTCCCAAACCGATTAATGCACCTAAAAGACTTCCTGCGGCTGCACCAATGGCACCGCCAGAAAGGGTTGTAGCAATAGCGGTGCCTGCTGCTCCCGCTAGCATGACAGGGCCAAGTCCCGGAATTGCCAAGGCTCCCAGACCAACGAGCAAGCCGGTTAGACCGCCCAAAGTACCGCCGGTGACGGCACCTGCTTTCGCACCTTCGTCGGCTTTATTGCCAACGCGATCGCTTACATCGGCACCAGCAATGTCGTTTCCTTTGTCCGCGTCACGAGCTACTACGGACACGTTGTCCATAGAAAAACCAGAATTTTTTAGTTCAGTCAGTGCTACTTCGGCGTCTCGATAGTTTGAAAATACGCCAACAGCACGCTTATGTTGTCCTAACATCAGTGTTTTCTCCGATTGCCACTGAACCTAACCAAATTGTGTTACTAACACAGCAGCATTAGTCTGTCAGTAACAGTTCAATTCTTGCTTTTTATTTGACCGAAGCCATCAATCTTCAGATATAACTTCAATCTCCAATTTTCTGTTTTTTTGCAATTCCCCATCTTCCTTAGGAATTAGATCGTTACTAATTGAGGGAGTTGCATCTTGACCGTCTGCTCTTTATTAACAATCTTTTTAGGGGTCTTCAACTAGCAAGTACAGTAAGAGTTTGAGAAACAAAAGCTTATTTTCTTAACAAAAAAACATATATTAGGAAACGCTAGTAAAAAGAAAACAAATAGTTAGAGTTCTGTAAACTGTTAAATAGGAAGCGCAAGAAGTGATAGACAAAAAAATATTTTCTCCTATTCAATGATTTTATTAAAAACAGAGGACTTTAATTTTTGGGTCAAAACAGGGAAGTATAAATAAGGTCTACTGGGTTGTTTTATCAAGTTGTCAGATTGAGGAGTTTCAGATGCGGTACTTATTATTAATTTTTGTGTCTTCCCTACTAAGCTTGGTGTCCGGACAGGCGATCGCGCAGGCAGAGTCCCAAAGGCTGGGTGTAAGCCGCCAAATCCCTTCGAGTTCAGCTTCGGATCAAAGTTTCTGGCCCCAAGCTCAGCGATTGGTACAAACTCAAATCAATTTAATTAATCGAATCAAAAGAGCGAGTGCGTCTCCCGAACCCTACCCGGCTTTTGCGGCGGAGGGGCAAATCCTCCTCCACCAGGGAGAAGTAGACCGCTTTCTCAAGAGCCAATATCCCAATCCTGCTTTGCTGTGTACCCGCACGAACGGCGTTACCCCGGCAGGCTCTAATTTAACCTTGGAGCAGGCGCAGGTGTACTGCGCTCTCTATGCTTCGACGCAGCAATTATTGCCCCTGCGTCCGGTGCTAGAACGGCGACAGTCCATTCTCGCTCCCACCAGAGGAAATCCTTTGGCAATTGGTCAACCGTCGATTTTGACCGTACCTCCTCAGCGTTTGGCGGTTCCAGTGCCCAGATTTCCCGCTCCGGAACCGCCAGTCGTTGGTGTAGCGGCAAAGACACCGATTTCTGGCTATCAGCCGCCAATTCAGCCAGCGATCGCGCCCTCCCAACAAACCGTGACAACCCTACAAACTGCCAAAAAGTTTTTGGGACAAGCTGTGGCAGCATTTCCCCCCTCCGCCCGTTTTACTGATATCGCGGAAACGTACCAATTAAACGAACGCAACTCTTACGCCCTATATCGGCAAGAGCCAAGCCTGTATAGCGAATTTCTTTCTCAGCCCAACACCGGCATTGCCCGCGTTTTACCATCTGAGGCTTACCGTCAACAACTGAATCCGCTAGGAAATCGGCTCTCGCCCAGCGTAGCAGAGCGTTTCCCATTTCCAGCCTTGCTGCAAGGGGTGGGCGGCGGTAGCGATGAGGAATCTACTCCCTCATCGGTGCGAGTTGGTCCTGGGGAAGAATTTACTCCGCGCTTTGCGGTTCGGATGGAAGGTAGTAACTTTGAGATTGCCCAGCAAGGGCTGGATTATGGCTTCATGGTGGATTTGGGAGAAGTCCCCTTAGAAAACCTCGATCCCACCTTGAAGAAAGTCCGCGCCTTATCGCCGCAAACACGCCAGTTTTTCCTGAATTATCGTCCGCCGAATCAGTTGGCATCGATTCAGGTAGATCGACAGCGGTTTATCACGGGAAAGCTGGGTCAGGTGGCTTTCAGCGAACCCGTGCAACAGACGAGAGCGATCGCATCCTCGATCGACCGCCTCTCTCCAAATGCACCAGCGATGCTGAACCACACCTACTTAATGCGATTAGTCCAATTCCAGGTGCCGGAAGTGGTTCAGACGGGAGGTACCGTTTCTAGGGAACAACGCCGCTATCTTGACCAAATTTTAGAATTGCCCAGTAGCGATGTCCTGGTCGCCTTCCGTCCCGTCAGCCGCCGCGCTGATGGCAGTTACACGGTTTTATGGCAAGTGCTAACTCAGTTTCCAGATCCCCAGATTGAAGATGTGGAAAAGTACATCAAGTTGCAGTAGTGGGTAATCGGTGATTTTATTTCGAGCCAAGGTGCAAAGAAGTTATTCTTAGCGTCTTTGCGTCTTGGCGCGAAATTATCTCTTGGATTGATTCTCAAGAAAATCGTCCACCACGGCTTGTGCTTCCGGTGGAATCTCAGTGACGAGACGAATCGGGAAAGCATCGGTTGAAGCCAACTGAGCATATTCTGGGGTGAGGAAAATTGCGTACTTGGCAGCATCATCGGTGAGTTGTCCTGCCATTGCCAGCGCGATCGCTTTCATGTAGCTGCGGATGGCAACTGCTTGTTCGCCGACGATTTCCCCGCCCGTGTAAAGTGTATTTGGTTGTCTCGCTTGATCTTGGGTAGTGCTAGGATCTTTCACACTTAAATGGGTGCTTCCCACTACACCCACCAGCCATTTTGGAGCGGGTATTTTAGAAAATCCAATAATTTGTTCGGTTAAAGCCGGAGTCGTCTTATCGGCGGAAGCGGCTTCAATTAAAGTGGGGACTTGCACGGCGCTTAAACCCGTTTCGCCAAAGAGTAAAGACGTCGTGGGATTGAACGCGATTGCTGCTTTGACTCTGGGATCTCGCAGTTGATAGCGGTCTTCTGGAAGCCCACTAGCAAAACACTGGGAAGCTTCCCCAAGATTGAAGGAAATCACGTTACCTTTACAGCGCTCTTTTAAAGACGCTAGTTGCAACTCGGCACCCGCAACCGATAACGCTGTACTACCCCCCAGAGAATACCCGATTACCATGACGCGATCGGGTGCTAGTTTCCCTTGAAGTTCCCCTGCTTGATTCAGCTTTTCTAGTTCGTCGATAACAAAACTGATATCTTTAGGACGATTCAAAAACTCCTGAGCATCCAACAAAGGAGCTTTGCCTCGAACTACCTGCTTCACATGACTTTCGTTACTCCCAGGATGTTCTAAGGCTGCCACTACATAGCCATAGGATGCCAAATGCTCTGCCAGGTAGCGCATATCAGTGCGAACCGAACCTAAGCCATGCGATAGAACAATCATCGGCTTAGCCGGAGAAGCCGCTTCCGACCAGTAAACATCAAGGGGAATTTCCCGGCGGCGCTGGGTATCATTGAGTTTCAAGTTCAGCACCTGCACGGATGCCGTTCCCGGTAGCGTGGGATCGAAAGGTAAATTAAGTTGGGGGCGCTTGACAGTCAGTTGGGGGGCAATCTCTGCCATAAACCACTGAGTTTGCCAAAAAGCGCTGTTAAAATTTTCGACAACTTTAAACGCCCGACTTAAGTCTATATCAAGCGTTTGACGGGGATAAGCTTCGATAAAGCTGAGTAAAGACAGTCCTTCTGGTGCCCTAGCCCCTAATACGAGTCCCGATCGCACATCTAGCACTCCGACATTATCCTGACGCGATGTTGTGCTAGCCAAAGAAGATGCGATCGCGCTACCAATCTGAGTATCGAGTAACCGACTCACTTGCAGAACATCAATATCAAATTTTGCCCTTAGCGCTGATAAAATTTGGCTTCGTTGTTGAGAAGACAGGTTTCTTGCAAAACTTCTCAAAGACGATGGGACAGTTCCCGTTTCCGCAAGCTGGCGGAGATCCGCGATATTAATGGATTCAGTAGAGGAGCCTTTCCGAACCACGATGGTTTGAGCGGCTTGTACAGAAGGGGTCGCGCCGCTGATGTAGGCGCAACCACTGAGGACGCTGATAACTGACAACAGCCATCTCAAGCGCGATCGCATGAATATTTCTCCTTGTTTGTGCTTTTTGGCTATCTACTTGCAATTATTGTAGGGGCGCACGGCTGTACGCCCCTATAGATGTATACCGTGCAATTTATTCTTCACAGGCACGAAGCGGATGACGTTAGGTTGTAGCCTTTGTCTGTACAGCCGCGACTTTCAACCATAGAGCAAGTGCAGCAAGCAGCTCACAAGCAGCAGAATAATTGAGAACCATTTGGTCTTGCGAGTGAATTTGTTGAAGACAGCAAGCACCCAAAGAAGCAGGATTAAGGGGCGAGCGCTTGTGACAGAATTTTATTGAGAGCGATCGCGTCTGGCTGTATGTTCTTTCTGTTCCCAGCTAAGCTTTTAGAGACTCTGCTATCAGTAACCTAAGCAAATGCCTCAGATTCAACACATGGTTCTGCTCAAATTTAAACCAGAAATAACGCAGGAAAAGGTTGCAGATTTGTTAAACCAACTGGGTGAACTTCAGCAATTAATTCCAGGTATTACCTACTATGCTGGGGGAGCCTATTCTAGTCACGAGGGGCTGAACCAGGGCTATAACCACGGATTTTTGATGACATTTGAGAGCGCGGATGCCCGCGATTTCTATCTGCCGCATCCCGAACACGAACGAGTGAAGTCTGCGATATTAAAATGCTTAGATGATTTCATCATCTTTGATTTTGAAGCTTAATAGTCTTTGAAGAGATTGGGACGATAGGGAAGCGATCGCTATCTTTTCCTCACGCCTCTGTTTCCCTTTCCCAAAATTTTAAAGGCGCACAATTCATTGTGCGCCTCTAAATCTTGATTGCGATCGCGCGAGTTACTGCTTGTCTTTTTCGCTGGATTTCGGCTTGTAGGTCGAAGCAACGTGCAATTCCTTCAACTGCTTTCCATCGACACTAGAGGGCGCATCGGTCAATAAACAACGAGCCTGCTGTGTTTTCGGGAAAGCAATCACATCCCGAATCGATTCTTCCCCTGCTAAGAGCATCACCAAGCGGTCTAAACCGTAGGCAATTCCCCCGTGTGGCGGCGTGCCGTATTCAAATGCCTCTAGGAGAAATCCAAACTTGGCATACGCTTCCTCTTTCCCTAAGCCAATGGCTTCAAACACCTGCTCTTGAACCTCGCGCTGGTAAATCCGCCGACTTCCACCGCCAACTTCCACGCCATTGAGAATCAGGTCATAAGCTTGCGCCCGTGCCGTCTTCAGGTCGTGCAAATCATCGGGATGGGGAGCCGTAAACGGATGATGCAGCGCTTCTAGGCGCTTCTCATCCGCATTCCACTCAAACATGGGGAAGTCTGTCACCCAAAGCAGGTTGTTTTTGTCAGGATCGATGAGTCCTAGTTCGCGACCAATCACCTGGCGCAATCTGTCTAGGGTTTTATTAACCGTATTCGTATCGCCCGCACCAAATAGCAAAAGATGACCGGGTTTTGCACCTGTGCGACTTAGCAATTCTTGTTTTTGCGCTTCGGTGAGGTTGTCTTTAATCGCGCCAATGGTGTCGAGTTCGCCGTCATCTCGCACGCGAATATAGGCAAGACCCTTAGCACCGGCTTCGCTAGCTTCTTTAAATAGGTCGCCGCCTGGTTTAATCCGCACGTTGGAGAAGGCGTCGTTTCCGCCAGGAACGGGCAATACTTTGACGATACCGCCAGAGGCGACAGCGCCGGAAAATACCTTAAACCCAGAATCTTTCAGCAAATCGGAAACGTTGACAAGTTCTAAGCCAAAGCGGGTGTCTGGTTTATCGCACCCGTAGCGATCCATCGCGTCTGCATAAGTCAGGCGCGGGAAGGGACGGGGTAAGTCGATGCCTTTGACCGTTTTGAAGATATGGCAAACTAAACTTTCGTTGAGCTGGAGAATCTCTTCTTGAGACATGAAGCTCATCTCCATGTCTAACTGAGTAAATTCTGGCTGTCTGTCTGCGCGTAAATCTTCATCCCGGAAGCAACGAGCAATCTGGTAATAGCGGTCGTAGCCGGATACCATCAGCATTTGCTTAAATAGCTGCGGCGACTGAGGAAGCGCATACCACTCGCTAGGATTGACGCGGCTAGGTACGAGGTAATCCCGTGCGCCTTCGGGCGTCGATTTGGTGAGAATCGGCGTTTCTATTTCGATGAAGTTTTCGGTATCTTCTAGGTAGCGACGGATGGCTTTGACGACTTGGTGACGCAACTGGAGGTTGCGAGTCATGCGATCGCGTCTTAAGTCTAGATAGCGATACTTCAGGCGCAAGTCTTCGCGCAGGGATTCTGTGTCTCCCGCCCCTACTTGGAAGGGCAGCTGCTTGTATACCTGATTGAGCAGTTCAATTTTGTCTGCGTAAATTTCAATTTCGCCAGTCGGGAGGCGAGGATTGAGCGAGTCTTCGGGACGTTTGCTGACTCGACCTGTAATTCTGAGGACGTATTCATTGCGCTGGTTTGCCGCCTCTGCGTAAGAGTCAGGCGTCCGCACTGGGTCGCTGATAATTTGAACGATGCCGGTGCGATCGCGCAAATCTAAAAATATCACCCCCCCGTGGTCGCGGCGACGGTCTACCCATCCACACAAGGTGACAGTTTGTCCAATATGTTCGCTTCTAGGTTCGCCGCAGTAATGGGTTCGCATGGTTGCCGATCGAATGCTTGCTGAAAGATTGGGATTTAAAGGTAACAAAATGTGAAAGCTTTGCCCATTATCCTGCATTCTTTGTAATTCTGTTCAAACTGCTAGGGGCTGAACCTACCGAACCCCTAACAATTCCTGACATTGGTACCAAAATAACTAAAGCTCAACCAACGCTTGGTTGAGCCATATTTTTGCATTTTTAGCGATTGGGATACGTCGCAGTGACCCTAAACTAGCCTAGAGCCGAATCATTGCGGCATCGTCTACGCGATCGCTATCCTGATTTTTTTTAGTGAATACGGCTTTACTTCCCTGGTTTACCCAGTCCTATCGCTTTTTCCACGATTTATCGCTTTTATTGGCTGTTTTTTTCTTAAGCTCTAGGATTGACATCCTTCGCCATTTCCCGGAAGTCGTCCGGATTGCTATGAGCCTCTGGTGAGGATTTCATCTCTGTTGGCTGGGGCATTTTCCGGGCAGCACCTGTTGCAGCTTCAGCCGCTTGGGCACCAGCACCACTCTGGTCAACTTCACTAACGCTAAATTCTTTTGATGCTGCGTAGTCAGCGTCGAAATCGACACTTTGCGTTGCTTCTTCACCTGCAACCATGCGTTCGGCAGCTAGCTGGGCATCTTGAGTTGTCGCTTGATTCGGATCGGGTTTCACTTCTTCAGTCATAAGTAACTCCTATTTATTTAGACTTTTTTATCTGCAATTTAGATTTTAAAGGAGCGATCCCCGTTCCTCTGACCCTCTTGAGATAGATCCTTAGCCAACTCTCAATCTGCAAAACCGAGTGAGTCAAACTCTCTCTCTTGGAGGGCGATTTTAACCCACCAAGTTTGCAACTCTTGGAAATATTAACCTCACTGTCGGATAAAATTTATGACTACAAACCAAAAATCTCAAGCTCTTTCCAGTGAAACTCAAAAAGTGGTTGAGGCTTTTGAAGCGTTGAACACGGATGACAAACTAGCATGGTTTTATTACGTTTATGAAAAGATGGGAGATTCGATTACTCCCGCTGCCCCAACTGCAACCGATCCAGAACTGGCTCCGAAGCTGTTAGGAGAATTTTTTGATTTGGATGACGATCGCCAGTTGGCAATTATGCGAGAAATTGTCAATCGCGAAAACACAGAATATTCCCATGCTTATGGGGCTTTGAAAGAGAATAATCAGTTAATGGTTTGGTATGCTTGGGCGCAGGGTATGGGTGATACGGTCGTAGATGTGCCCTCGGACTACCAAGCAAATAACCCCGTTAACGACCTAATGGGTCAAATTGAAGGTCTTGACTTTGAGGGACAAATTTCCATGTTCCGGACAATCGTTAGCAACATGGGCTATACGGACGTGAAGCCAATTCCCTCTCAAGCTGAAACTGGTAAGACTGCCAGCCTGTAAATTATTTCCTTATGCGATCGCAGGGGCGTATAGCCGTGCGTCCCATGATTTAATCCGAAATGCCATAAAAGAAGAGCGTTCTTGGGATTGAACGCTCTTTTTTGCAATTAAGAAACGGCGACTTTTCCAATATCGCCTGGGGTCAGATGGGAATGCAGCACTTGTCCATCGCGGAACCAGACGATGCGTTTGGTGAGACGGGCAACTTCGGGTTCGTGCGTAACCATGACCACAGTGATGCCGCTGGTATTCAGTTCTGTGAAGATGTCCATCACTTCTTCGGTCGTTTTGGAATCCAGTGCGCCAGTGGGTTCATCAGCAAGCAGCAAGACGGGTTTGTTGACAATCGCACGCGAGATCGCGACCCGCTGCTGTTGTCCCCCAGATAGTTGATTCGGTCGATTATTCAGTCGATGCTCTAAACCAACGCGAGTCAGAGCAACGGTTGCTCTCTGGCGTCTTTCAGCACTCGGAATACCCGCATAAACCATCGGTAGCATGACATTTTCTAACGCTGTTAGTTGTGGCAAGAGATGGAATTGTTGAAACACAAAACCAATCTTCCGATTGCGAATTCCCGCTAAGTCAGCATCTTCTAGAGAGGACACATCTACGTTATCTAAGTAATATCGTCCGTCAGTGGGTCGGTCAAGACAACCAATAATATTCATCGCAGTGGATTTGCCCGATCCAGACGCCCCCATAATCGCGCAATATTCGCCCTCCTCTACAATTAAGCTCACACCAGCAAGGGCGCGAACTTCTGTATCGCCGACGCCGTAAACCTTGGTGACATCCTCTATACGAATGACGACAGGTTTTTTTGAAGGATTAAGGGCTGAGGACTCAGGAGTGAGTTGTTGATTGCTCATTGAAGGATTGAAGAATTGCTAACTGTTCAAACGCCCTTAGTTATGAACGATGAACCATGAACATTGTTCGTGCATTTTAAGCACTCCGCAAAGCCACAATTGGGTCAAGTTTAGCGGCTCGTCGTGCCGGGACGACGCCAAAGAATAGCCCAATCCCGCCGGAGACACTGACAGCAATAACAATTGCCACGGGTGAAATGCCAGCTTTCAGAGGGGTGAAAGCGCTGACGAGCGAGATCCCGCCAACGCCAATCAGAGTCCCTAATAAGCCACCCGCCGCTGAGAGAATTACCGCTTCGATGATGAATTGAATCAGGATATCTTGCTCTCGTGCGCCAATCGCCTTGCGAAGCCCGATTTCTTGGGTGCGTTCGGTGACGGAGACGAGCATAATGTTCATGACGCCAATGCCTCCGACAAACAGGGAAATAGCAGCGATCGCAGCTAACATGAAGGTCAAGCCGCTAGTAATCGTGTTTACAATGCCCAAAAGGTCTTTTTGACTGCGAACGGTAAAGTCATCTTCACCGTTGATTTTGTGCCGTAGCCGCAGCAGATTTGCCACCTGAAATTGAGCGGCTCCAATGCTGGCTTCGTCTTTGGCGGAGATAGAGATTGCTGTCACTTCAAGACCATAGGGAGACGTATTTCCCACGATCCGATTCGCTAGGGTGGTGATAGGTAAATAAGCCGCTTCATCCGGATTATCTCCCAGCGCCGAACCTTTGGGTTTCATCACGCCAACAATTTGAAAGCTGATATTTTTAATCCGCAGTTGTTGCCCGATCGGATCTTGATTGTCAAATAATTTATCTGCTAATTCTGACCCCAGGATGACAATTTGATTACTCCGCTTAATATCAAGATCGGTAATAAATCGTCCTCGATCCACATCAAAACTTCTCGCTGAGAGATACTCTGGCGTTGTCCCGAGAACCAAGGTAGTGGTGTTTTTGCTGCGGTAGGTAACTAATTGTCTGGAATTGATCTGGGGAGCGACATCTTGGATGGAAGGCACCTGAGACGCGATCGCTCTGGCATCTTCAAGAACTAGCGTTTTCGGTACCTCAAAGGTCGTATTCCGAGTTTTCTGGGAACCAGGAACCACAAACAGCACGTTTGGCCCCAACGACTCAAACTGTTCGGCGGCTAACCTTTGCGCTCCTTGTCCAATTCCCACCATCGCAATCACCGAGGCATTGCCAATCATAATGCCGAGCATGGTGAGACTGCTACGCAGTTTGTTTGCTACCAGCGTCGTGGCAGCCATTTTGACGCTTTCTACAATATCCATATTCGGTAATCGGTAATTGGTAATCGAGAAGGGGTAATCAGAAACCTGACTAATGACTAATTAGCTATTACCCATTACCAACTCTCCTTATTCCTCTGGCTTAGGTTTGCTATCTTTGGGCAAATCGATGAATACGCGATCGCCTTCGTTGATACCATCTAAAATCTGTGTTTGGTTTTCAATCGATGGGCCAATCGTCACCGCTTTAAACTGGGGTTTGTTCTCCTCATCAGGGACTAATACACCCGTCTTTCCTTTCTCGGTGACAATTGCCACGGTGGGAACGACCAAGGCATTATTCGCAGGTTTACCCAAAAAAGTCAGGTCAACATTCATTCCCGACCGCAGTTGTTCCTTACCCGTTTCCAGAGCGACCCGCACCTGAAAAGACGTGACATTTTGCTCGACCACCGCTTCCGGCGCAATCAGCTTGACCTTGCCTTTAAACACTTGGTCGGGATAGGCATCTGCCACAATCTCAACCGGCTGTCCTTGGGTAATTTGCCCAACATCAACCTCTGGGACTTTCGCCAGAATTTCTAAATCCCTGGCAATAGCAACAATTGAAGTCGAGGTAGCGGAAGCCGTAGTGGAAGCAGAAGTTGTGGGAGTAACGAAAGCGCCTTCTGTGGCGTATTTCTGCGTCACAATCCCCGAAAAGGGAGCGATGATTACCGTGTCGGAGAGCTGGACTTGCACCGCCTGCATCGAAGCTCTGGCGGCGTCAGCGGCTGCTTTTAACCCAGCAATCTCCTCTCGGCGCGTCCCATTTTCTAACTGTCGCAGAGCCGCTTGCGCTTCTGCAACATCCGCTTCTCGCTGGGAAATTTCCTCGCTGCGACCACCCTTTTGGCTTTGCTGCAAGGCAGATCGCGCTTCTGCTACTGCCGCTTGACGCTGCTGGATTTCTTGGCTAGTGCGGTTTTTGAGTTGCTCCAACCGTCGTTGGGCTTCTCTCAGGTTGGCGCTGGCATTGCGGTACTCTGTCAGCACCTCATCCAGCTGGTCTTTAGAAATGGCTCCTTGAGAAGCGAGCTGTTGATTGCGATTGGCTCGTTTTTGTGCCAATTCTACCCGCGCTTCGGCGGCAGAGATTTGAGCTTCGGTCTGGGCAATTTCTTCAGGACGACCAATTTGTACCGATGCTAGATTCGCTTCGGCTTGCTCCAGACGAGCTTTGAATTGGGCAATTTCTTCGGGACGACCCACCCGCGCCGCAGCTAAACGAGCTTTCGCTTGCTCTAGACGGGCTTTTGCCTGATTGATTTCTTCGGGACGGCTCCCCGCTTGTGCTTGTTGCAGTTTGGCTTGAGCTTGCTCCAGATTGGCTTTGGCTTGAAAGAATTGAGCCTGAAGCTGGGAATTCTCCATTTGGGCGATTTTTTGCCCTTGCTGGACTCTATCTCCCTGCTCGACGTATAACTTTGCCAAACGCCCAGATGTTGGAGGGCTGAGATTGACGCTTTGAACGGGCACGACGGTACCGCTAGCGATAATCCGTACTTTCAAGGTTTGCGATTTAACAGGTACGGTCAGGCTCTCAATGTCTAGTTTGGGCGTTGCCCGACCCATGATGAAATAAGTGGTAGAGCCAACTACCAAGATGCTAGACGCTATCAGCCCAATGACCCACCGAGAAGGGTTCTTGACTTTGCTTATTAGTGGAAGTTGCATTCGCGTAGTTTTTAAGTCCGGTAGTACGAATGAACAGACTGCTCAATGAGGGTATTTTTAATGACGATGGGATTCAGCTTTAGCACCAAGGAGTCACACTCAACTGTATTTATCTACAGCAAGTTGCTTATTGTTTCCCTATTTTAGCGAGTTTGAACTTCCTGACGGATTGAACCTTGTTTAGTGTTTCCCGTCAATCCGTTATAGCGATCCCCAAATTGACGTGTGGCTTTGCTCTCGATTTCTGCTACGGTCAGTTAAATTATTGGTAAGGTTGCTGAACATTTCTTCTCTTCGCATTATTTCTTTGAGGCTGCACCGTGCCTAAACGTTTTTCGATATTCCCGCTTCTTGTTTTCCTTGGTTTAGGGAGCGTTGCTCTCCCCGCCTCTGGGCAAGCACTCGTGCCCTATACGCTACAAATGGAGTCAAAAGAGCTAGAGCAGCAGGGCTTGAACCTGGCACAAGATGCGGCTCAGCTAGCGCGATTCCAACAATACGATCTAGCATTGCCCAGAGCGCGATTGGCGACTCAGCTGGCTCCCACCAGTTATCAAACCTGGTTTTTACTGGGGAGTTTGTTTTTGCAAGCGCAGGAGGTAAATAACGCCATTGATGCCTTGCAACGGGCGAGAACCCTTCAACCCAACGAACCGGGGATTCTATTTGCTCTGGGAAGCGGGCACTTTCAGCAGGAAAAGTATCAGGAAGCTGTTAGTGTTTTGCAAGCTGGGTTAAAGATCAAACCCGATGTCCCGGAAGCTTTGTTTGATTTAGGCAATGCTTACTACAAACTGAAACGGTTTCCAGATGCGATCGCTCAGTACCAAAAGGCGGTTGCTAAGGAAAAGAAATTCTGGCCTGCAATTAATAATATTGGGCTAGTTAAGTACGAAATGGGCGATATAGATGGGGCGCTTAGTGAGTGGCGTTCCGCTAGCTCTCTCGATAAGGAGGCGGCAGAACCCCGGTTGGCGATGGCGGTGGCGCTGTATGCGAAGGGCGATCGCGAACAGGGTTTGTCTTTGGGAGAGGCTGCGATTCGGTTAGACAGTCGCTACGCCGATGTAAAATTTCTCCAAGAAAATCTTTGGGGCGATCGCTTGCTCACAGAAACGAAAAAGTTCCTGTTAACTCCCAGAATTCAGGAAACAATTGCCCAAAATGACAACGAACCTCGACAACCGCAAAACGCCCCTGAGTGAAGCATGAAGAATAAAGGACGAAGGATAAGATTTTATCCTTCGTCCTTTATTTTTTTGCGGGTAGTTTTAAACGTAAAGGCATAGAAGCTCAGGACAAACCCACAGACACTAGATAGGGTGTAGGGTCTACGCCAAATGCATCGAGAGGGTCAACAGCTTGCTGTTTACTGTGAATGCCCGATTGCTTCGCTGTTTTACTTCCGCAGTGCGATCGCGCTTAGGAGCATCTCTGCGACAATACACTAAATCCAGTTAACCCTCCGCAGCCAAGGCCAAACGCCTGTCTGCCTTCTCAAGATGACACCTTCACTATGTTCTTTGACGACATCCTTCAATTCTTCAGTGGTCAAGGCGTAGCCTAATTCACGAGCAACTTTTACGAATTCCTCTGGACTAGCTACTTCTTGGAATTTTTCGCGTAAACCTGGATCGTAGGTAGCAGCTTCCAGAAATTGACAGGCACTTTCTTTAGACATTTTGACAATCCCCCTACTCTACTGTGTCTTTTTTAGTTCATGCACTATAGCCATTTTAATCGTGCGCTATACTGCTGAAATTCTTTTTTAATCCTATGTTACAGACAGCCGCATCTACCAACCTGAATATTCTTTTAGAAAACCTCCTTTTCCTAGTAATTGTTACGTCTTTTCTTATCTTTGCGGGTTGGCTTTGGAGACATTCACCTCCCTTCACGATTCCTCAACCACTGCCGCCTTGGTTTAGAGCGTGGTTATTTGTTGTACTGCTAGTGGGAGTGGCGCTTCCCCTAGTAGCAATGGTTCTGTGGGGCATATGGTGGAATCATCCCAGCGTATTTCAGGTACTGGTGCCGTACTTTGTCATTTTGGGGTTACAAATTTTATCCGAAAGCGTGACAACGAGACGGTTTCAATCCTGTACGTTCGTGATGGTTCCTTGCTTATACCTTCCTTATCGCGTTTGGCAATTATATAGTGGATTGACGCTTCTGAATTGTGAGAGTGGGACAATCTGGATACAGAGATTATTAGTGCTGGAAATTGTCCTTTGGATTTTTAATTACGGCGTACACTTGTCGCAGATTCCCCGGCTTCTTAATTGGGAATTAAAACCTCAAAGTGATTAAAATTTAGCGGCAGTTCTTGAAAGGTAAAAGTATGTGAGTAGATGAATTATGGCAGCGTATTCACATCTTAATGCCAGGAATTTATATTAATAATACTTAGTAATTATTTTGATTGGTAGATGAAAAGCACAAACTAGAGTACGATAACGGCTATAGCCGTCCTAAATAATTCGTGAATTATAAGACCTCAACTTCTTAGAGAAGCTGGGGATATGAAGGGTAGCATCTTGCAAATCCAATAGGATTACTATGGATTTAATTAGCAGGAGATTTATAGGACAAATATCAAATTATTATTTTTATAATATTTATCTTTAGGTCATAAAAAATTCTGGTAAAATTTAATGGTTGCTCTAAATATTCAATGTTGTATATTTGTAGAATCAAAGCGCAGCAAAACACTAAAAAAATTAACAATAAAGTAATAGTAAATTTTAATCACCGGCACTATTTATATTAGGGCAGAAATTTCATCTACAACTTTCAGCCGGTTCTTGCGGACAGCGTAAAGTAGCCGATCAATTGCTCGTTTGTCTTCTTCGCTGATTGCATCTTGCAACAGTGCAGCCATCAGCCCATATCGGTCAGCGAGAGTAATGTTACCAGAGTAGGTAGCTTGAGCAAATAGTTCAGCGATCGCAGAGTCGAGAGGGCAGATTTGAACGGGCATTGTTACGGGTATTAACTCGATACTTCTAATATCAAGCTTTTGCCCGTCTTACTGAGTGATGAAACACTTTGAAAAATGTGACAATACACTGGAAAATCGTGCGATCGCGGGTTTAAGTAAAGGTGATGAGCAGCTAATTGCTGAGTGATATAAATCACACAACTAGCCCTGCGACGGAGACTATTCTGGGTGCGATTCTACTTTGGGCTGAACCACAACCGAAAGATACTCGCGGTAACGACAAATCTTGTCGCCACGAACATCGAAAGCGATCGCCCCTCGGTTCTGATAAGGCTTCCCCCGCAGATGCCCTTGAGAGCGAATCTCGAACACAACGGTCGTCTCGTTACTGGTGACGCCATCTAGCGTCACCACCAGCTCATTGTTGAAAGCTTCAGACGCATACTCAAAGAAAGCAGCTGCCCGTGCTTTACCGACATTTTCCCCCTGATATTGCCCCACTGGAAACCAGAAGCTAAAGTCATCCGCAAGCATTTCCAAAAACGGTTCCCACTTGCCGGTTCCCATCCCCTGAGTGAAGTGCCCAAATGCACGCTGGGCAGTTTCCATCGTGCTTTGTTGTGTTTGTGCCATGTTTGTAAGCTGCCGCAACTAAATCAATTGTGGCAAAAACAAGCGGAGAGAAGCCGTAGAAATCTCATGGGAACCGCAGGATGCCTGCTTGCACGCTTCGGATGCCGCTACCAACTACTAGCACCCTCGATATATTGTCCCACCGATAATTAGTGCAGAGGAACTTTCAAAAATGCGGCAAAATTGAGATGCGAATCTTCGGAGACAAGCAGGGATGAATAGCAACCAAAATGAGGGGCAGGCTTCGATTCTGCCCTTACCTGAAGATAGTGACACAATGCGGATACGACCTTGGGGCACAGTCACCGTTTTAGAAGAAGGGCAACGCTACCGGATTAATCGCATTGAACTCAACCCAGGTCATCACATTAGCACCCAAATGCACTATCACCGCAGCGAACACTGGATCGTTGTATCTGGCACCGCCAAAGTGATTTGTGATGGTAAAGAGACAACCTTAATTCAAAAACAGTCAACCTACGTGCCGATGTCTACAGCTCATCGGGTTGAAAATCCAGGGTGTATTCCTCTCGTGATGATTGAAGTCCAAAATGGGGAATACCTGGGAGAGGATGACATCATCCGTTTTGACGACGCGGAAACCTAACATCGCAAAATCAAAGGCTATCGTGGTTCTCAGTTGACTCAAATACAAGACCGAACCCCTAGCTCATTCTTTTGTAGAGAATGGGATAGGGGTTTCATACAAAGACAGAAAGATGAAAATACTTCTTGAAGATTCTTCAAAATTGACCAAAATCCGGATAAATATCAGCTTTGCAATTGCAGTTTCTCCCAGACTATCGCCACTTTGTATGAAACCACTCTGCTTCCCTGCAAGGGAAGGCAGCTGGGGTTAGGTTTTTTGGCGATAGGCGGAGGATGCGATCTCACTCTTGAAACGCAGCACGTAGAAAAAAGCGATCTCCACTCACACAAGTTTATGTCATAACTGTGTGTATCCTAACGGATATTATAAGAATATCCAATTATTAGGCACGAAAGTTATGACACTAATAACCCTGAACCAAATACTTAAACAGATGGAGACACTTGAAACAAAAGAAATTAAACAGCTTAATCAAATCATTCAAGAATATCTTGCCGAGCGAGAAAAAACTATCAATAAAGCAGCATTCCACCAAGCTCTCATTAATTCTGGATTAGTCAAGCAGATTAAGCCTCCTGCATATCAGCCTATCGCTGAAAGACAACTGATTAAGGTAGAGGGAAAGCCAGTTTCTAAAACTCTCATTGAGGAACGCCGTTAAATGGCAATTTACTTCTTAGACAGTAGCCCATTGGTCAAGCGTTATATTAGCGAAATAGGAACTTTAATAGTTTTCTAATTCCTTGAGATTATCTTTACAATAATTGATAACTCTTCCTCGATTTACCTTAGTCCAATCATCAATCTTTTGTTGAGCGTGTAATTCTTTAATCTGACTTTTCATAGCTTTAGCTTCATCTTCAGACAAATTTTTACCACGACCAAAACCATTATGCTCAAGTCCCCAGACAATAGCTAATAAATCTTTAACAACATCTTCAATCTGTGCTGATGTCATTCTTACATCTACTCGATCGTCGATATCAGAAAATACCGCGAAACTTCCTAAAGCTGCTCCAAATCCCCCAAATATTTTTGCTCCCTCAACCGCACCTGCAATTGTAGCTAAACCACCACTGAGATATCCTGTAATTACAGCACCTACAATTCCTCCAACAACAGCACCAACAGTACCAAGAACCGTTGATACACTTGTAGTCATTCCTAACCTTCCGGAAAAAGAGATTCTATCATGTGCTTTCAATATCAAATCTTCTGCGGAATCGGTTGGGTATTCAGCCGCAACTTCATATAATTTACTCACATAGGCAATAAACTGCACTGTTTCTTTGTTTATCACTCTTAAAATTTTGTCTCGGCATTCTCCTTTTTGATCGCCATTGTATTCACTTTTCTTGACGTTAACTCTAATTTTTTGCAAATTTTCAACGCTATCAGATAAAGCTTCACAAACTTCCTCTCTGATTTTATTTTGTCGTTCTTTAAATCTCTTCAATCCTTCTACAAAATCTTCTTTTTTATTAATTCGTAAAGTTTCATAGATAGCATCGTAAATTTCTTTTTCTTTAGAGCGCCTATCCCAATGAGCATCAAAAACTATAGTTTTATTAACTCCTTGTTTATTTAATATTTCCTTCCATTGACGGCAACGATTTTCGACTTTTTCATACCCAATACCTTGTAAATTTTGGTAATATTGATTTAAGATTGCTATAGTCTTAGGTTGTACCCTTCTTACAATCTCCATTTCATCTTTATAACCTCCATCATAAGTTACACTTAAATTTACCAAATAAATAACTATATCACTTTGCTCAATAGACTTTATTGCATCCAAATCTAATGCCATTTTTTCTTGGTCTACCTTTGATAATATTTCTCTATTAAGATAGTTTATAGCGATTGACGGATATACAAAGCCTGGAGTATCAATAAAAGTTGCTTGAAGTCCGTCATAGTAATAAAGTTTACCTTTTTTTGTAATATTTGGTGCATCACCTACTTCACCAACGTTGAGCCGCATTAAAGTTCTAATCAGAGTTGTTTTACCCACATTGGTATGTCCAGCTACAGCAATTTTAATAGTCATGTCTGATATCTGAGTACCCTTTTTTACCTATGTTAAACTACTTCTTCTGAATACTGCCACCTGCATAACATTGAATTTATTCAGTAATTTGTAAAGAAATATTAAGAAAAATCTTTTAAAACCCTTGATATTCTTCCCTGAGACTAAGCTATAATCGCTAAAATACTTACTATGTCTAGCTTGTATGACCGTAACAAAAATTTTACAATTGATAGATTAGTTAGTCTTCAAGCACACAGGAAACCACCTCAATAACTTACAAAAGATAGAACAACAGATAGTTTTAGAAATGAGCAAATCTAATCAACCCGTCTCAAGGGAAGATCTAAGACAAGCTTTATCCTTGCTATCAATGGAATTGATTAATGGGTTACAATCTTTGAAAAAACGCTATTTACTCAAAACAATAGAGGGAGAGAAAATTTTGTTTAATTTATATCCCATTTTTCGAGAATATGTTAGTGATTTAAATAGTTGATAAGAATCAGCTTAAGTTTTACGTCTCTGTAATTTGTTCTTGTACCCAAGTTCTAAAAGCTCTCATTGTCTTATTCCTACCAACCGTTTTTACCTGAGTCAAATACTGAGGAATCACCTCAATAAGCGGTAAATCAGGGAATATTAGACTAAACTCTGACTCGATATACTTTCCATCTCGTAATATATTTATTTGTAACTTCCCTTTTTCAAAGCGCCAAAGCTCAGACACTCCTAAAGCTTCATAAATACTTGGATGAGTGCGCGAAGTTATATCTATCTCTAAGGCTAAATCTGGAGGTGGGTCAATGGATAAGTCTAATTTTTCTTTTCCTCTTACTGCTGCTTCATTCTGAATATAGAAACAGTTATCGGGTTCTATCCCTTTCAGCATATCCGGGTTTTTAAAAGTAGTAGAACCAAGAGGATAAAAATCAATATCTAGTTCTTCTAGAAGAATTCCAATAAAATCAGTGATAAACAGTTTAATGCTTTCATGCTCTGGCAAGGGTGTCATGATTTCTAATATTCCATTTTCATAGGCTACTCTTGAGGCACGATGTTCGCCTAACTCTTCTAAAATGGTTTCAAATTCTTGCCAGGTTATATCTTCTAGAAAAACTTTATGACCAGGCGGGATATTAAATCGCTTTAATTCCAATAGCATCTTTAAGCCTCATCTTCAATATTAGGAAAGTAAGGTGGGGAATGCCCACCCTACTTTAATTATCGACTAGCGCAACGCACCAGAGGGAATACCCAAAATATCCTCAATCTTGGGCATATCTTCCAAGGAAACTACGCGACCTTCATCCTCAAAATTAGCGATTTGGTCGAAGTTGAGATAGCGATACAAATCACCCGCAAAAGGATGAATTTTCTTCGCCACAATCTCCATGTATTCTTGCACTGTGGGAATGCGTCCTAACATCGCACAAACCGCTGCTAATTCAGCAGAACCGAGATAAACTCGCGCATCTTTACCCATGCGATTATTGAAGTTGCGAGTGGAAGTAGAAAATACGGTTGTACCGTCATCCACACGCGCCTGATTTCCCATGCAGAGACTGCATCCCGGCATTTCTGTACGCGCACCTGCTGCATCAAATACGCTATAAACACCTTCTTCTTTTAGTTGGTGTTCATCCATGCGGGTTGGAGGACAAATCCAGAGGCGAGTTTTAACTGCTGCTTCCCCTTCCAGTACCTTCGCAGTGGCGCGATAATGACCGATATTTGTCATGCAAGAACCGACGAATACTTCCTGCACGGGGTCATTCTGAACTTCGGACAGCAACTTAACATTATCCGGGTCATTTGGTGCGGCGACGATTGGTTCCTTGATTTCGTTCAAGTTAATCTCGATAATTTCCGCATATTCTGCATCTGAATCGGCTTCCATTAATACGGGATTTGCCAACCATTCTTCCATTTTTGCTACGCGGCGCATGATGGTACGGGCATCTTGATAACCCCGCGCTACCATGTTTTTCATCAGCGCTACGTTGGAACGCAGATATTCAGAAACTGTCTCGATACTTAACTTAATTGTGCAGCCTGCACAAGAACGTTCAGCACTCGCATCGGTAAGTTCAAAAGCTTGCTCAACTTTTAAATTTGGCAAGCCTTCAATTTCCATGATTCGCCCGGAAAAGATGTTTTTCTTGTTCTGCTTCTCTGCTGTTAGCAAACCTTTTTGAATTGCCACGTAGGGAATCGCGTTCACGATATCCCGCAGCGTCACACCGGGTTGCAACTCGCCTTTGAACCGCACTAAGACGGATTCTGGCATATCTAAAGGCATCACGCCCAAAGCAGCTGCAAAAGCAACTAAGCCGGAACCGGCGGGGAAGGAAATTCCCAAGGGGAAACGGGTGTGGGAGTCGCCGCCCGTTCCTACGGTATCGGGTAGCAGCATCCGATTCAGCCAAGAATGGATAATGCCATCGCCGGGTCGTAAGGCGACGCCGCTGCGAGATGCAAAGAAATCGGGCAGTTCGTGATGGGTTTTGATGTCAACGGGCTTCGGATAAGCGGCGGTGTGGCAGAAACTCTGCATCACCAAATCTGCACTGAAACCGAGACAGGCGAGTTCTTTCAACTCGTCGCGGGTCATGGGGCCGGTGGTATCCTGAGAACCAACCGTTGTCATCAGCGGTTCGCAGGAAGTGCCGGGACGCACACCATTGAGTCCGCAGGCTTTCCCGACCATTTTCTGCGCTAGAGTAAATCCCTTGCCGGTATCGATGGGGGGTCGAGGACGGATGAAGATTGGACTGGGTTCTACTAATCCGAGGGCAATTCTGGTTTTATCGGTGAGGGTGCGTCCAATCAGGAGGGGAATACGTCCGCCTGCGCGGACTTCGTCGGTGATGGTGTCGGGTTTGAGGCTGAAGGTGGAGATTACTTCGCCAGATTCGTTGGTAATTTCACCTTTGTAAGGATAAATGGTGATTACCATGCCGGTTTCCATGCGGGTAACATCGCACTGGATGGGCAATGCGCCTGCATCTTCGGCGGTGTTGAAGAAAATCGGCGCGATCGCACTCCCTAATACATATCCCCCAGCCCGTTTATTTGGTACGAAGGGGATATCGTTGCCAATGTGCCACAACACGGAGTTAATCGCAGATTTGCGGGAAGAACCCGTTCCGACGACATCCCCTACATACGCCACGGGATGCCCTTTTTTCTTCAACTCGACAATCGTTTCCAAACTTCCCGGTTGCCGAGATTCCAGCATTGCCAAGGCGTGCAAGGGAATATCCGGGCGGGTTGTGGCATGGGTTGCGGGAGATAAATCGTCGGTGTTCGTCTCTCCCGGCACCTTAAACACGGTGACGGTAATCGCTTCTGGCAAGGTGGGGCGACTGGTAAACCACTCCGCCGCCGCCCAAGCGTCAATGACTTGCTTGGCATAGGAATTCGTCTCGGACAATTCCAAGACATCGTGGAAGGCATCATACACCAGCATGATTTTGCTTAAAGCTGTTGCGGCGGCTGATGCCAATTCATCGTCAGATTTGAGTAAATCTATCAACGATTGCACGTTGTAGCCGCCTACCATTGTTCCCAGCAGTTCTACTGCATAGATAGGGGTAACTAGAGGGCTAATGGTTTCACCTTTGGCGACAGCGGTGAGAAAGCCAGCTTTCACGTAAGCAGCCGGATCGACGCCTGGAGGAATGCGATCGCGCAGCAATTCCAACAACGTCTCTTCTTCACCCGCTGGAGGATTTTTCAACAAGTCGCACAATTGAGAAGTCTGCTGGGCATCCAACGGCAGTGGTGGAATTCCGAGTGCCGACCTCTCAGCGACGTGTTGACGATAAGATTCAAGCATTTTCAAGTCTCCTAATCTCAGCAAAATTTGGGGGCGGTAGCGCTTTTATCGCATCGCTTTTGTGTTCTCAATCGTGAGGATGCGATTCACACGCTTTTTGCCCTCGATCGTTAGAAGTCAACACAAGGCAGAGCGCTACTGCTTAAGTCGCAGATTACCTTTATTAATTATTGTGAAAAAATGGAATAAAATTTGTAGGATTCGCTGCAACGACCCTTACCAGTAACGGTTTATTTGCCAGAATCCATTCCCATAAAAAAAAGGGCGATCGCTCTCTATCGCCCACGTAGCTTTATAAACCAGGAATCCGTCGTCTTCAGCTTTGAAGATTTCGTGCTTAGATAAAATTTTACACCTAAAGGGGGAGGAGTGCGCTCCTTCACTCTTTACGGTTGAGTCAGCAGTAATTGCTGACTCAACCGCAAGCACAGCCAGATATTCTGGAAACTCCTAGAGGCACAATGTCAGTTGCTTCGACTCTGCTTCTAGAAGGCGAATTAGATTTTCGTCACCTTTGGCTTTAGCGACTTGTATCCGATGTTCCAAGCTGCGGTGGATATTCGCTAAGTGACTTTTAGCCGCGTTATCCAACACTTTTCGCCGACTTGTATCGGTTGGCAATTTCCGATCGCCTAGAGGTGCCATCCCTTCACATGAGATTTGCCTCTCTAGAGCATCCCTAGTCGTGCCGGTTTTGCCGATGAAGTAGGGGACTCCCCGATAGTTCAAGTTAACAATCGCATCGGGAACTGCAATATGTCTGGGATATGCAACGTTGTAAGTCTGTCCCCGATACTTCCCCACAATCTCGCTTTCGGTTACTTCCAGCGTGGGTGAAGTTTTTTCGTAGCTGACGCCGCGATAAGAGAGTTTCATAAGTTTCGCCTCCGATTGAGTTTCCTGAGTATTTGTTACTAAGCAAGGCACGCTGCTTCGCGATCGCGCTCTACTTTTATTCCCCAGAGCCACTGACGGCTATGAATACTCAGTCAGTGGTGAACTAGCTAATTTATTTCTGTATCTATTTTTACATTTTTCCCTTTAAAGTGTCAATTTTTAAGAGATTTTAAGAAAATCTTTTCAGCGATCGCCAGGAAGTCGTCCAACTTACTTTGCCAGCGGCTGAGGTTAACTGCTTTACCTGATTCAGTGGCTAGGAGAAGCGATAAGCCGCTGTACAAATCGGGAAACAATCAATGGTTAATCAACGACACTAAAAATATTCGATAATCTTCTATCGGAAGTATTAAACCTCATCTACCTCCTAGGAAGGATAAAGAAGTCTGTTTTAGTAGTGCCAAGAAAAATTATGAAACTCAAAAGCTTTTCCGCGTTACAGATTGTAATCAAAAGAACTGCCTTTCTAATCATTGCGGCTTTCGTGCTGGTTGTGGTTTTTGTGAATCGGGCGAATGCAAACGGGGCGGAGTTCCTGGTCAGTAACGGCAATAATTTCGATGTCAATGAAATTCAATTTAAGCGAGTTGAATATGTCGGGCAATGTCCGGGAACTGTAATGAATCCAGGCACAAGAAAAGCTCAGTTTGTTTCCAAGTCAACTCCACCCGCACCGAAGAGGAAAGTGACAATCCGGAACGTGACTCAGGGTATGAAGAGTAATCCTTATCCCTACACGAGCAGAGGTTACAGTGAAGGGGAATATTCTCAAGGTGTTGATTTGAGTTTGGGAAATAGCCATCAAACTCGTACTTTTGCAGTTCTGCAAGGCGAAAATAAGTTTGAGTATGAAATTAAAGAAGGAGAAAGAATAATTGAACAAGGTACTTTTACAGCGGAAGTTTCTGTAAAAGATGTTGGAGTTTTTCCCCGCGATACCATTTGTGAGGAAAAATTAGAATGTCGAGACGATGGAGACTGTTACGACAGAAACGGAAAGAAGAGAGGAAGTCGTCAAAGATGCTATACAACTAATACCTGCAATTGTCCTAGCTGATAAGACTTATGCGGCTGGCAAGTCACGGAGGAAATAGAAGCGATCGCTCCCATCACTCCCTTTTTTCCGCCCCAAGTATCCCGTTAAAGGTGAGGAAAGCTCAATCAGAATATCGTGCATTTCCTCAGTTTTTAATAGCTGAGGAGGATGGGAGCCAAAATATGCGCCATGTAAAGCTTCAACACCAGCATTATCTAAACCTGTGTTTTGCAGGTAATTTTTTACAAGCTGGACTAGATGCGATCGCAGACGAATACTACTTTCAACTTTTTGAATATATTCATCGATCCTATAGTCAATTTGTCCAGGCACTAAATACGGTTTTAGCTCAATTGGGTTGACTGAACCAGGAAATTTAGCTTGTAATTGAACTAGCTTTTGTAAAGTCATAGGATTAATGATGCTGATTCCAAAAGCAAACTTTTCGGCTGATTTTTGAAGATTAGGTGTCGGTTGACCAGGACCAATAATTAACTTAACAGCTACTTGAAAACCATCTGCACCCAGATGTCTTGTCCCAATTCTGATTAATTCTTCAACTGTACCATCAGGGATACTCTTACCTGCTTTGCATTCTCCTACTAACGGATAAGGCTTTATACAGTACAAGTCCATACCACCTGCACCGCCTTTAGCATTGGGGTCAACACCAAAGCCTAAAAAGGCTAGGCTTTTATGGACGATTTGTTCAAAAGCTGTGCCTTTTTCGTAATTACCGCCAGTCGTAGCAGTGCCCAAATCATTGATTGTACTAATCCAAGAAAGGTCTGGATCAAGCTGTTGGATAGGTTGTTCGTTTGCCCAACCTAAAAATGTTTTGATATAGTGATTTAATTTCTCAGATGCTGGATCAGTGATAGACATCTGAGCGATCGCATTCTGCAACTCTTCCAATTCTGGATGCGATGGCGGTAGTCGATTTTCTAGCTGGTATTGGCGTTGGGAGAAGAGGCGATCGCTCACTACAGGCGAAGATTCAGTAACAGTCAGAAGATGCGGTAAAGAAACAAAATTACCCTTAGTATTTACCGGAACTTCTAGCGGATGAGGTAGCGGATAAACTCGCAAATAAGCCAGAAAAATATAAGGACGTTGAGACAGAATCTGCTGCAATGCTTCTTCTGTCCAAATTGTCAACTGCGACAAAGCTTCTAACGCTTCTGAATTATCTATAATTTGGCACAATTCGCACCTAGCCCAACCTTTAATTGTGACTGTTTCAGAATTTAACTGGGAAAATACAGTTTGAGCGATAGACAAAAAATTCGGGCGATATTGTTGCTCTGTTGGCAGCAAGTTAATCGAAGTATCAGCAGGATAAAGAGCAAATTTTCGCCCCGGATCAATGAATGTCCGAGGCATGGCTGCGATCGCTCTCCCTTCACTTAAAGCTTTAACGTCTGGCGCTGGTAGTTTTAAAGCAGTATCAATATTTACAGAATTAATTGACGGCATACTTCATTTTATTGTTGAAATTGAGTTAATAACCAAGCCACAACTTGCGAGTGTGCCATTTGACGACTGCGGCGCAAAGTCTCTTCTAATACTGCCATTTTTAAACCTGGTAATACTTGAGATTGAGTAATTCTTCTACTACCGCTAGAGATGATTTCAAAAGCAATTATTTGAGCTTGTTGCACATCAACTATCCAATATTCAGATACTTTAATATCTTCATATAGCAATCGTTTTTCGCCTTTGTCGTCAGCTAAGGTAGTGTCAGAAATCTCAATAGCTATGTCGGGAGGTGGAGTGATATCAAGATTAGCGATCGCTGTTCCTGTCGGTACCATTTGCGCCCGTTCTCCGATGTAGTAAGATACATCAGGTTGGCATTCTCGAACACCTGTTTTCCGGTAGCTACAGTTATCCAAGCAATTCAGTGGGATGTTTTTGATAGCCGCGAATAAGGTGACAGCAATAGCAATAATCCCATTATCTTTTGCATGATCGGGACCTACTGACATAGTTTCAATCCTCATTCGTCCATTGTAGTAGTAGCCTTTAGCTTTTTGATAAGCTGGGTCTTCAATGGTTTGGATAAATTCATCCCACGTAGCTACTACCCAAGTATTAGTCGGTAGTTTTGTCCGCATGGTACTCATATATTTCTCTGTTGCGGTATTGTGTGAGTTTATACAACACTATCTTCATCAACTAAACCACTAGGAACTTCCCCAGATGGGTCGCTCAGAATTTCATTGATGAGATAATTGTCAGTCGCTAGCTTCTTCTGGACAATGAAGTCTAAAATTTGCTCCTCACTCAACTCGTAATCGTCACGACCTTCATAGACAAACAAAATAGCTAAAAGGGGCTTGATGTTGTCACCTGTCAGCGACACCCATTCCCCGCCCAATTCCTGGGACAAAAGTTTACTTAAACACTCTTGGGCTTTTGTCGCACTAGGGCTAATTTCTTTAGAGCGAACTAGGCAACCACGAGTCAGATTAAACTTTTTGTAGTCGATTAGACGCTTCAATCCAGCTTGTACTCCTATGCCACTGGATTGCTGAATAACTGCTACACCAATCTTGACCGTTTTTCCCTTTTCATTACCTATGATTTTGAAGTCAATGTAACCTCTGTCTGAGCCTTTAGCTTCAACTTCTACAATGTCCTCAACTTTGACTTTCTCTATAGTCTGTCCAATTACGGTGTCGAAGCTCAACCGCAGAGCCTTAGCAAGTGTAGTCTTATCCTCCAGTAAGGTTGCTATACTCCCATCTAGAGCTGCAAGCTCTTTATTAAAAGCAGCTTCAACCGGATGAGTCGGAGGTGTTTCTATGCCTGTAAATCGATTTTTCTCATTTACCTCAAAATGCCCTGCACACCATTGGAGAACTTTCCGTACAGGCGGCTTTTCTTTACTTAATTCTCTCAATTGGCTTTCGACAAACGGATAGACAGGATGCGGGGGGACTAAATTTCTCGATTCATAAAACTCGTTGAGCCATAGGGTTACTAGCTCAACAATAGAATCACCATCCATAGGTTGTAGCTCGATTGGCTCTTTCGTCGTTGTTGAAACCCGATAAGGTATGCCACCCGGAAGCGGCTTAATTTTTATTTTCCAGGTGTCGGGAATCATGACGGTTAGAATAACAACTCCCCGGCTACCACTAGCTAAATTAAGACTTTCAAACAAATTGCTAACTAATTGAGATGCAACTACTTGTGCTTTTGTATAACCTCCTTCGTTGAGGTCAACTCCCTCTAGCTGGTCAAAACAAACGGTCAGCGCACTATAATCACTGATCAAACTTAAGATTTGCAATACGGTATCAAAGGCATTGGCTTCTCGATCTTCTTTATCAATGTTAGGCAAATCCAGTTCGGCAGCTTTTTTTTCAGATATATCAAGACCAGATAACCATTTAATTGCAAAAGGGGCATGAGCTTCTGAAAGTGTCCATAGAATAGCCCGCACGACATCAGGATCGCTGATATGAGGTTTTGTTTTTAGAACCGCTTGAGTCAGCTTATCCATGCCATATTTTTTTAGCCACAGAGGAAATTGTTTAATGCTTTCTTGAGAATATTTTTTATTCTTTACAGTTTGGTTTAACATAGCCGTAGCTAGTTCTTGCCACTGCTTTACCCCCTGACTACCCACTTGGCTAAGACTATCTCCCAAAGTTTGTAAGAATTGGTATTGAATCCGGTCTAAGTCACTAAACTTACTGGCACTGGCGTAAACAAATAAAGCACCCCCCTGAGCTTGTAAACGGTGGCGAATGCGACTAATAAGGTGAGTTTTGCCAACTCCTTGTTCAGCTGTTATGGCGATAGAGGTAACTTTGCCTTGACCGGAGCTAACCTGTTTAATCGCTTGAAAAACAGCGTCAGAAGCATGGGCGTTCAGAGTTGAAATATCGGGAAATCCTTGACCCCAAACATCCTGAATCCTGACAGCAGCACCTTTAAGAGCAAACGGGTTGTGACTTTCGATAGCAGCGTTGAGTTCTTCAATTGGAGAGGCAGAAAAGTTTGTCATGGCAATTTGTGTGAGGTAGGCGAATAAAAAAGGGTCAAGTTCAACTTTAGGAATTCAAGCGCTTGGCATAGTAGCGCAATCCGCTGAGTTCAGTGGTGATTGAGTCCTCAGCTTTGTCAGGGGTGATGTCTGGCATCTCTCCACCCATCAACTGAAAAATGTCGTTGGCTTGCATTTCCAACACCCATTCATCAAACTGCGATCGCGTAACTCGTTCCCCAATCTCTCGGCGAATCCGGTAAATCGGCACCAGGTTGTCCAGGTTATAATCCCGGTTCAGCTGGTCGTATACTTCCAACGCTACAGGTTTAAACTCGTCGTAGGATGCGATCGCTTTCTCGGTTGCCTTACTCGATGTAGCAGTTGCCCCATTTACAGGCGTTCCCGTTTCTCTGAGCCACTTCAACAAAGCATTGGCAGTTTTTGCCCCAATTTGGCTGTCAAACTCGAAATCAGCGTTTTTCAATCCTTCGCCAAGCAGCTCAACGCCTTTGCCAGACAGGGATATTTTGTTTTTGGAGATAGCGATCGCTCCCGATGTTTGCAACTGCTCAAAAACGCCCTGATAGTCTCCTGCTCTCTCGTTTGTTCGTTTAACTCTTTCGGTTAAGTCACCTTTTTTAACTTCCTCATCGGCTCCCTTCATATCCCACAAAGCAAGCAGCACGCGAGTTTTCGCTTGGGCTTCCGTACCTTTTAACCCTTTAGCTGTATCTTTTGATTTTTCTTTGGGTGTCATCTCAGTAATTCCAGATAATTGCGATCTACAATTAGTATTCCCACTCAATCTAGCCAAAGTTATCGTTCCCGTCACTCTTAAGCAAATTGCGATGAGACAGGGTAAAAAAGTCAATTTACTAAAACATTAAGTTTAATTAAAAAAAAGTTAGTATCTGATTGCTTGTGGATATCGACTCAATTCTTCAACCGTTTCAGCGCTTTGGTGTTCATCTCGGTTTAGAGCGCATTCAAAAATTATTAGCTTCCTTGGGCAACCCGCACCACAAAGTGCCAGTGATTCATGTTGCTGGAACGAATGGTAAAGGCTCAGTTTGTGCTTACCTTTCCGCAGTGCTGACTGAAGCCGGTTATCGCGTGGGGCGGTATACTTCCCCTCATTTAGTTGATTGGAACGAGCGCATCTGTCTAAACGAACAGCCGATATCGCTAGAAACGCTAGAAAAATTGCTGCGACAAGTCCAAGCAGCTATTCAACCAGATGAAGAGTCACCGACGCAGTTTGAAGTCATCACCGCCGCCGCTTGGTTGTATTTTGCTCAAGCTCAGGTAGATGTGGCGGTGGTGGAAGTAGGTTTAGGAGGGCGTCTGGATGCGACGAATGTATGCCCTAATCCTCTCGTCACAATTATTACTTCTCTCAGCCGAGAACACTGGCAGAATCTTGGCCCTACTTTAGCGGATATTGCTAGAGAGAAAGCCGGGATTCTCAAGCCGGGATGTCCTGCTGTCGTGGGACAGTTGCCAGAGGAGGCAAGGGCGGTGGTACAGCAGCGGATTATTGAACTGGGTTGTCCGGTTGTTTGGGCTGAACCAGCGGTGGAGTTAAGAACCGCGAAGACGCCAAGGACGCAAAGAGAAGAAAGAAGGGTGGAGTATCAGGGGATAAAGTATCCTTTGCCGTTATTGGGAGATATTCAGCTGAATAATTCGGCGTTAGCGATCGCATCTCTCCAAATTCTCTCCTCACAAGGTTGGGAAATTTCAGAAGCAGCGATCGCTTCTGGTATGGCAAAAACTCAATGGATTGGGCGTCTTCAGTGGACAAGTTGGCAAAATCATCGGTTATTAATCGATGGTGCCCATAATCCAGCCGCTGCGATCGCATTGCGTCAATATGTCGATACCCTAGAAAAATCGCCGATCCATTGGGTGATGGGGATGCTTTCTACGAAAGATCATGCGGATATTTTTAGTGCATTACTTAGAAAGGGCGATCGCTTGTATTTAGTCCCCGTCCCGGATCATAGTTCCGCCGATCCAGAGTATTTAGCTACCTTGGCTCAAAATATCTGCCCAGAATTAGCCGATTGTCGCACCTACCCGGATCTCACGGCTGGATTAGAAGCTGCGATTTCTCCAGAAAGTTTATTAGTTTTGTGCGGTTCACTTTATTTACTAGGTCATTTTCTGGAACAAAACCGCTCTGCTGCATCCAGATAATCCTTGTATTTTTAACGCAGAGGAACGCTAAGGTAAACGCAAAGTAACGCAGAGGAAGAATCCCTGTATTACTCCGCTCTCGCCACCAAGTTTTTGCACAAAATATTGTGCTGCACTTGCTCTGGGGTTTGGTTTCCGTTGACAGTCAACAACCGTTGGCGATGTTCGTAGTATTCCAGGATGGGAATTGTGCGTTCTTGGAATAATTCGAGGCGGCGTTGTACGATTTCTGGTTGATCGTCTGGACGCGATCGCTCTAGGGAACGGCTTATCAACACTGATTCTGGCACCTCTAGCCAAATTGCCCAATCTAGATGTTGTCCCAAATCTTCCAGCAAAAAATCTAATTCTTCTGCTTGAAAAGCAGTACGCGGATAGCCATCTAACAGCCATCCAGCCTTGATATCCGGATGTTGGAGACGCTGGCGCATGAATTCGATCATCAGGGCATCGGGCACTAACTCACCCTTTTCTACATAGGATTGTGCTTGGACACCGAGGGGAGATTGGGATGCGATCGCTTGCCGCAAAATGTCGCCCGTGCAAATTCCAGGAATCCCCAGGTGACTGCATAGCAATGCAGTCTGCGTTCCCTTACCTGCCCCAGGCCCTCCTAGAATTATTAGTCTCACGGCACCTTGCTCCTGCTGTGATTGAATCAAGCATCGCCGGAAGCTGAACTTTGATCCAGCTTTCAACCAAGCCTATGCTGGCTATTTTGCCATTGATCGGTCGCTCAGCGAGACTGACGAAGCCAAGAACTAATACAAGAACTAATACAGGATAGTCAGCACTTAACGGGCTTGACGGATGGATATATCTAGTGTTTGATTATGAGGCAAAATAAAAAAATACACTACATATCGTTTGCCAACCCAACTCTTCTGGGGCAAGCGATTCGCTCTTCAAGATTCCTCACGATTAAACTTTGCCTTATGGTTGCCCAGCTAGAAACCCCAGCGCTTCATTCAGATCGTCGCCTGCTCCCCACTATTGAAGGACTGGTGCAAGTTTTTACCGGCGCTCACCGCAGCTTTTTTACCGGAGTGATAGCGCAAGCGCTGCGAATTGCCGGTCAAGGAACCTCAGTTTTAGTGATTCAGTTCCTCAAAGGCGGAATCAATCAGGGACACGAGCATCCCATGCGCTTAGGGCAAAATCTAGATTGGGTTCGTTGCGACTTACCCCGTTGCATCGATACCCCACACCTCGACGAAGCGGAAACTCACTCTTTACTCCAGCTTTGGCAGCATACCCAAAAAGTAATCTCCGAAGGCAAATATTCCCTCGTCGTTCTGGATGAATTGAGCTTAGCGATTAACTTTGGCTTAATTCCCGAATCCGAGGTACTCGCGCTGCTCGAAAAACGCCCTGCTCATGTAGATATCATTTTGACTGGCCCAGAAATGCCCCAAGCACTTCTGGATGTCGCCGACCAAATTACTGAAATACGTCGTAGTCACCGACCCTAAGGAATACACTTCACGTTATCCTAGTATTCCGGTTGGGATTACTTGTGAACCTGTGATTAAGAACGATATCTGGATTACCGAAATGGCTCAAAAGGGTATGATTTCGCCCTTTGAGCCTAAATTAGTTCGTCGTGTGGACGACTTACCTGTTATCTCATTTGGTCTGAGCAGCTTTGGTTACGATATCAGGCTCTCGCCTGTGGAATTCCACATTTTCAGGCATATTCCTGGCACAGTCGTCGATCCCAAAAACTTTAATCCTGAAAATTTGGAGCCGACAAAACTCCATACCGATGCGAATGGTAGCTATTTCATTCTGCCAGCTCATACCTATGGATTAGGCGTGGCATTAGAAAGACTAGAAGTGCCTGAAAATATTACTGTATTGTGCATTGGAAAAAGTACATACGCACGATGCGGGATCATCTGCAATCTAACGCCTGCTGAGGCTGGTTGGAGAGGACATTTAACCCTAGAGGTTTCTAATTCATCAAATGCAGATTGCCGTATTTATCCCAATGAAGGAATTGTGCAACTGCTATTTTTTGAGGGTAAACCTTGCGAGGTGAGCTATGAATCTCGTCAGGGTAAATATCAAGATCAGCCGGAAAAAATTGTTATAGCACGAATATAAGGAAATACTCAGGTGAAATATTTTCGTGTTGAGGTAGTTGCTGCCACGCCGAATCCCCAACAAGTTATTTGGGCAGCAATGCATCAAGATTACTCCGAAGAGTTGGTTTGGAATAGTTGCGATCGCTGGCCTGATGAGGAGCGAAGCGGCGAACTGATTATTAAACATTTATTATCAGGCGATCGCGGACATTACGGCCCTCTAGAACATCCTCAAATTACTGTTAATGTGGGTTATTTCCCGCATTCGATGATGCAGCAACTCCGCACTCATCGCGTGGGCGTAAGCTTTGATGTACAATCCTTCCGTTATACCGGACAGAGAATTGTTGATGTTGTAGAGGGCAAATTAGATATAGAAGAAGCTTTCTATTTACGTCCGGTTGGTAACTATACGAACCGTCAGGGAAAACGCTATTTGTATTCGGAGGAACAACGTCAGGCTGATTTGCAATGGTGCGAAGATGCCTGCAAACATTATAAAAAACGCATAGATGAAGGACTTTCAGAAGAACACGCTAGAGGAATTATTCCTTTTGATGCCAGACAGCATTTTGTGCTGAGTTGTAATGTGCGATCGCTCATGCATCTATTAGACTTGAGATGGAAAAAAGATGCTCAACTTGAAGCGCAAAAGTTTTGCGAATTGCTCTGGGTTCATTTTGAACAATGGACACCGGCGATCGCTCAATGGTATTTGGAAAACCGAGCCAAAAAGGCAAAATTAGCTCCATAGCTTGCCAAAATAAACTTTATATGATTAGGAAGACCAAGACCGCCTGAAGTTAAAAAAACCTTCTAAGAAGTCTTCCAATCGGGTATTTTTCCAGAGTCGTTGTCGGTGCCACTCGTTAGCAGTTTGCTGAATAATTTCTGATAAGGTGGGGGAAATCGCAGGCAGCTGACTGAGAGCATCCACTTTTATTTTCTGTCGCATAGCGAGAGCGATCGCCCCGATTAACTCACCCGCTTCCATCCCCACTAGCGTTGCTCCTAGAATTTCTCCATTGCGACGCACCAGAATTTTACAAAATCCCGTGATTTCCCCTAATATCTGGGCTGCTGCCACTGCCTTGAAATATTGTCGCAACACTAAGACATCTTTACCGTACTGACGTCTCGCTTGCGCCTCGGTTAAGCCAACCCGCCCCAGCATCGGTTCCGAAAAAACACCTGTCGGAATGGCGCGATAGTCTACTTTGAAAATAGGCGCAAACAAGGCATTTTTGAGGGCAATGCTGGCTTCGTACCGAGCAATGTGGGCAGCTTGATAACCCCCAGCAACGTCACCACAAGCGTAAATACGGGGATTCGTTGTTTGCAGTTTCTCGTTCAACTCCATCCCACGCCGATTCATCTTGACGCCAACGCCTTCCAAGTTTAAAGCTGTGACATTCGGTTGCGGTCGAGTACATAGCACAATTTCATCGGCTTCAATCGCTTTGTTGCCAACGAGAACCCACTTTTTGCCGTCAATTTGTTTGACTTGCGTCACCTCTATTTGAGTCAGGACGCGGACGCCCTCAATTTCTAGCTGTGCTTGCACCACTCTCGCCGCTTCTGGGTCTTCTTTCGGCAGAATGTGGGAACTGCGTACCACCAGGGTGACATCAGCGCCCAACCGAGATAAAGTCTGCGCCAGTTCGGTGCCAGATGCGCCACCGCCAATAACCACCCAGCAGGGGCGAGGAGATGCGTCTACAGCTATCTGTTCGGGGGATTGCTGCCAAATATCTATCGGCGTCCGATAGCCAGTAGCTTCGAGTCCGTCAATTGCTGCAATCCCCGGACGAGAACCCGTGGCGATCAGGTAGGCACGCGATCGCAATCTCCGTCCGTTGACGACAAAAGCGAGGTAAGGTTTACGGCAAAATTCACCTTCCCCAACAATGACATCAACGCCCAAAGAAGCCAAAATCGCTGGGGAATGTTGTTCTTCTAAAGTGGAGAGGACGCCATCCGCCCACTGGATTGCCTCAGTCAATCGCCCCCCTGGAACGGGTTGCTGTTCTGTAGAATCAGCCAGATCCCAGGGGACACCAAATCGATTGAAGTCACTTTGCGGGTGAATCACTCGCCTAACCTGAGTCAAAGCTTTGGTATAGAGAGACCCTAACTGTAAGGACGATTGCCAGCGTCTCTCAGAAGGTGGCTGGGGTTCGACTAAGGCGACGCGGGCTTGCAGGTTGGCAGCAGCAATTGCGGCATGACGCCCTGCCTCCGTGCCGCCTATTACGACTAAGTCGTACTCAACTGCCATGATTTGTTCTTTGTCAGTTGTTAATTGCTAATGTGTTGATTGCTAATGGCTAATCGGAAAAATGAACAATTAGCCATTAGCGATTAGCCATTACAAAATTGCTGCTAGACCGTCGATTAGGCGCTGGTTATCAACTTCGGAACGCACGGCGACTCGGAAATAGCGATCGCCCAATTCTGGGAAGCTCAAGCAGTCACGAATCAGAATTTTACTCTGCTTGAGAAGTTTTTCCTGTACTTGCGAACTGGGTTGTTCTGACTCAACCAGCAAAAAGTTAGCAGCACCCGGTAGCGGTTGCAATCCCGGTATTTGCGCCAAACCTTGAAACAGGTGGGACTTTGCCGGTTCCAACCAATCCCAGGTTTCCTGTTGAAATTGTGTATCCTGTACCACAGCGACACCAGCGGCTGCGGCTAAGATGTTGACGGGCCAAGGATCGCGCCATTGTTGCCAGCGACGCAGACGGTCTGGGTGAGCGATCGCATAACCTAAGCGCAGCCCTGGCAGACTGTAGAACTTGGTGAGCGATCGCAGAATCACCAAATTTGGGTAGTCTTGCACCACTGGAATGAGGCTTTGCTGCTGGGAAGGCGGTAGAAAATCCATAAAGGCTTCGTCCATCACCACCAGCGCAAATTTCTCCAGATAAGGGATCAGAGTCTCTCTGAAAAACATCTGACCCGTGGGATTGTGCGGGTTATTCACCAGTAGACCAGTGGGATTTTGGATTTTGGATTTTGGATTTTGGATTGGGAATTCTAAATCCAAAATCGAAGCTCGAAAATCGGGAAGCGGGCACTCATGTACGTTGGCGCTAAACGTCCGGAGTGCCCGCCAGTAATCGCCAAATGCTGGTGTCACCAGACACGTTCCCGTCAGTTCTGATAAATCCCAACTTGCCCAGGTTAGTAACTCTGCCGAGCCGTTCCCAGGCAGAATCCAGTCTGCCGGGAGTTGGTGCAGCTGACCCAGAGACACCCGCAACTCGGCATAATCTGGGTCAGGATAGGCACGTAAGCGCTCTAGATGTGCCCCAATCGCCGCGAGTGCCGACTGGGGAGGCCCCAACGGGTTAATACTGGCAGAAAAATCAACAATGAGGTCGGGGGAACAGCCTGCCAGTGCAGCTGCCCAGGCTAAGTTACCCCCGTGAACAGGCCGAGTCAAGGATGATTGCCGCTTTGGATAAGTGGTTAATCTTCGGGCGCAACTTTTTCTTTAAACAACTTACCCGCAGAAAATGCAGGAACCTTCGTTGCGGGGATTTCCATTTTGTCCCCAGTTTTAGGATTGCGACCCTCGCGGGCTTTGCGTTCCCGCGATTCAAAAGAGCCGAATCCCACCAAAGTCACCTTATCGCCAGAAGAAACAGCTTCCATGATAGCTTCCAAGGCAGCCGTCAAAACAGCATCTGCTTGCTTCTTAGTGACAGAAGCCTTGTCTGCCACTGCATCAACCAATTCACCTTTATTCATGTTTAGTCACTCCAAATGGTTTGTACGGGCGTGATTATGACTAGCTCTAAAGTCCCAATCGGGGCTTTAGACACGAGCCTTTGAGGGCAATTTAGCCTCAAAAAAGCTGAAACTCTCGCTGTCTCGAAGTTTCACTGCATTATTCTAAAGTCTGCGTGCTGGATATGGATCGTCGAAAGCTTTAAGTTATGTAGATTTGAAGAGTTTTTTGATTAATTTTTCGGCAACGGGCACTTTTTAAGAGTTGCACAACCTAGTTTCCTAGGCAAAAACTCCGTCTAGGGCACAAATAAGCCCCCTGTCGGAAGTCGAACAGGGGGAAGTTGTGTTTTGTCTCTTCAAGGCTCAAGCGAGCGCTACTTGTTACTTACGCCCCTTACTTACGCTCCAATATCTGACGCGCATTTTGTCCTGGGGTGTAGCTGTAGCCAAACGCGGAACGGGACGAGTCATCGATAATCTGAGGAGTCAGCAACACGATTACCTCTTGCCGTTGATTCACCTTGTTGGTACTTCTAAACAAGGCACCCAGCAGCGGAATATCGCCCAAAATTGGCACTTTGGATACGGTCGTTCGCTCTGAATCTTGAATAATCCCCGACAGAATCAGCGTCTGACCATCTCGCAGGCGAAGTTGTCCAGAGTTCAGGTTACGCACCGTCAGCAAAGCGATTTGGTTGACATCATCACCAACGACTATATTTTGCTGACCGCCAATCGCAGTTACGGTGGGATTTACCGCTAAAGTGACGAAACCATTATCGTCAATTCGCTCGACTCTGATATTGAGGATTAAACCTGCCTGTTTAATTTCTGCGGTGACGGTTGTATTCGTCGTATTTTCAGTTGTTTCCGTTTCCCGCCGAATATTACCCACAACCTCTTGAGTCAAGTTTACGGTAGCCGACTGTCCTTCCTGGACAACCAGAGTCGGGTCAGTCAAAATCTTGGCATTGCCGCTTTGAATCTGCGCCCGCAATGAGGATAAGAACCGGCTAGGGAACTGCAATAGGGAAGGGAGAGCTGCCGTAACCGTCCCAACGGTTCCTGCTGTTGCAGTTGATGTTACCCTTCCAGTAGCGGGGTCAACGGTTTGAGTAATGATATTGTCTGTAGCTGGAGTAACGGTGATGAAACCACCCTGTAGCGGATTATTTAAGTTCACAAAAGGTCTAGGAAAAAGCCCAGCGCCTGCATTTTGCACCCTTTGAACACCATTTGGACCCACTATGATGGTACCGGGTGAAGTTCCCGGAATGCTTACGGGATTGTTTGGATCGAGGAAAACATTGGCTCCGCTAAATGGATTCTGGATAATAGGTGGGCTAACCTGACTCGTAGTCACCTGCTGGTTTGTCGGGGGTCTGACACCGCCGTAATTAAAGGCTGCTGCTCCCTGGTCAACACTGAAGAAGCTATCCCCGATCCCGAAGGAGAAGCTAGTGTTAAAGTCCTTGGTGTTCAATAGGTTGACATCAACGACCTTGACATTCACTGCCACCTGGCGACGACGGGCATCTAACTGGGTCAAGAGGTTTGTCGCAATTTCAACTTTGCGAGGAGAACCAACCAGGGTGATGGCATTGAGTCGCTCGTCGGCTGATACTGCTAACCCTTTGAGTAGTAAAGGGGCATTTCCCTCAGTAGCTCTCAGTGCTAAAATGCTTGGCGTTCTGATTTCTACAGTTCGCGCAGCGGCTCCCTCTCCAATGGTCTGAATTTGAATTTGCTCTGTAGGGATTTGCGTCTCTGCCCCTTGGGTCGTCAAGAAGTTTGCCGCAGCCGTGACAGGGACTTGATTGAGTCGCAGGCTGCGCGTGATGATATTTCGAGCATCGTCGGGCAGTCTGGCACCCACAAAAATTGTTCGTCCAACTCGGTTGGCTTCTAAACCGCTCAGCTGAAGGACGTAGTTGAAGACATCTTGAACTGGCTCATTTTCGATATCCAGGGAAATCGTAGGTCCCCCCTCGGTAGCACCACCTGGGCCAGGAGCGGCTGCTGGTTGCCCCGGAGTCCCGCCTGCTGCCGCGCCTCCCGTAAAGGCAAGGTTGAGACCAGCCGAACGGGCAAGCAGCCCTAAAACTTCTCGGACGGGAGCATCCCGCAACACTAAGCGGGGTACGCGCTCAGCTGTACCGAGATCGATGACAGCGGGGGCAGCATTGGTGTTGGAGGTAGTAATATCGCCGACTGGGGGCGCGATCGCTCTCGGCAAGAAAGGCGGTGCCGGACTGACGGGTTGCACTGTCCCCGCCGCTGGAGCCGGAACTCCGTCAATGGTAATGCGCGGGTTTGGCACCAGAACATCTGGGTTTGGCGGGTTGATGACTGGTTGAGGCTGAACCTCTGGTAGACCGGGCGCAGGAGTTATGCCACTGGGTGCTGGAACCTGAGGGATTTGACCGGGTGGCGTTTGGGGGAATACACCGCCCGGAACTGGCGTTTGAGCGAGTCGGGTTGGAGTCGGTGGTGTCTGTGCCGTTGGTGCAGGTGCAGTAGGAGAAGAATTAACAGGTGCTTGGGAGGAGAGCGTCGGCGGTGTTGCTTCAGTCGGCGGTGCAACAGAGTTAACGTTTAAGGTGATTCCCCCTTCCTTGTTCTGGCTAATCTGCCCGGTCGGTTTGCTGTTAGCTGCGCTGACTGTTACTCGGACACTATTGTCCTCCCGCTGGCTCACGACGATTGACTCAATGCCAGGAGCCGGATTTTCCTGACGGAAGCTGTCTCCCTCAGGTAAGCTCAGTCGGGCATTCAGCACATCTGCCGTTAACTCATTGCCACGGCTGAGTGTGAACATCTGAGGGCGTAGGACAGTGTCCTTGCCGGAGCGATCGCCCTCAGATGTCTTTAGCATCACTTCAACACCATTATCCGTGGGATTGAGTTGCACAGCGGTTACTTGCGTGGCAGCTGCTAAGACCCGTTGTGTTCCGGGTAGAACCAGTGCTGAACCGAGCAAGATTCCACCCAATATTGATAGCTGTTTCACCGTTTCCTCCTCACACAAAAGCAATTTTTGCACCTGAACAGCTTTCAGGTCGAATTCTCGACACCTACTTGCTGTCTCCTACTGGGGTGGTTGAGCTGCCGCTGCTGCTGCCGCTGCTGCTGCCGCCGCCTCTTTCGCTTCCTGCTCCGATAATGGCAGCAGCACCTCTAACCTAAAAGAGGTGTTAATCAAGGTTCGCTCTTTTGGTTTGCCAGTGGGGACAATTTGACCCTGCCGGTTTACCGTAATTTTCTGACTGGTCGCCGCGTCCTTTAAATCTGATTTCAAGTCTTTTACTACTAGCAGTTGCTGGAGTCGCTCTAGACTTCTCAGAATCGATTGGGTTTGTCCGTAGTCGCCTTCAAAGCTTACATTGTATACCTTACGTTTGAGCTTACCATTGACTTCCGGCCCCAAAGACCCATCAGTAATAATGTCACTACTGCTAGCATCAGCGGCATCGTTTCTTCTTGGCTCATACTTGGTCAATTTACCCTGTCTTGCCTTAACAAAACGATTGATATCTAGCATTAAGGTATCCAGGGTTCTGGAGCTACCAAACATGGAAAGGACAGCAGCTCTTTGCTGTTTTGCCTTGTTTAGGTTTACTTTCGCCGCATCAATTTTTTGCTGGAGTTGTGCCTGTTGTTGAATTTGCTGCTCGGTGTTTTCTACATCAGTTTGCAGTTGTTGATAAGAAGTCCACGCAGGCAACAACAAGTTAACGACCAAATAAGCTGCTCCTGCTAAACCCAACACTGCCAGCAAGGCACCGCTGACTGTTGGCGTGAACGTAATACCAAAGGCACTGGGATAGGCAGCCTCATCCTGGCCTTCATCGGATGGTATAAAGTCTTGACTTACCGTCATTTTTGCAGCGCTCCTGTGTTCTGAAGGTTTCTAAGCCGAGTCGCTAATCCCACTGCACCTTTGCGCTCCCACTCTCTAAGTAACTGGGAAGCCGGGGCATCGCTCAGGCTCGTTTTAATGGTGTATTCCACCACTTTTGGCAATTTAATTTCTACTCTAGCGTTGGAATTTCCTTGATCCTGGGGCTGTTGCACCTGAGTTTGATTGTCTTTCAACTCAGCCGCCACAATTTGGGTATCTTCGCTATCGAATAACTTAGATCGCTGTAGCGTTAGCAAAAAGTCGTTCACTTCATCAAAGGAGCGAGCGTACCCTTTGATTGACACGTTAGAACTCGGAGGGGCAGCGGCAGCAGTGGGGCTAGGGGCTGCTGCGGCGGTGGCTGGATCTGGAGCGGTTTGTTCAATGCTGGTAATTTGTAGACCGGGTGGCACGCGATCGCGTATATCCTGCAAAATCGCTGACCACGGAGCTAATTGATTAAACACGCTGGCGAGTGCCTGCGTTTCTCCTTTCACTGCCTGAGTTTCGTTGTTGATTGCTTGAATTTGCTGCTCTTTGGCTTTGCCTTCATTGAGCCGCTGTTCCAATTGAGCTTTTTTGGCGGTCAATTGTTCGGTTTGGTTTTGCAGCAACAACCACAACGCCCCAACTCCTGCTGGCAACAGCAGACCGACTGCCAATCCCGCCAACAGCGGCGTCATGTTTTTATTCCCAGAGGGAGCTTTGGCACCGGGGACATCGCGGCGGATGATGTCCGGGCGATCCTTAAGAAAATTAATATCTAGGCTATACATCGCTTTAAACCTCTCGTAGTCCTAATCCCAATACCACTCCCAATCCCGGTCTTTGCACTGGTGAAATTTCCTCTATCACCTCCAAGGAAAGGGCCGCAACTGGGTCTACTTGTGTCGTTGGCAAGCTCAACCGTTGCGTGAAGAATTCATCCAGTTGTCCAATTCCTCCTCCTGGCCCAGCGAGTAGCAGCTGCGCCACTTCTAAATTTTCGCTCTGATTTAGATAAAAATCGATAGAACGACGCAGTTCGTCGGCAAGCTCTCCCAATACTCTAACCAAAGCCGCCATACCGGGATTGATCCCTGTTGCACCTGTGCGGACATTATCGACGGGGGTGTTGGGAATTGTCATCCCTTGCAGGATTTCAGTGTTTCTCGATGTCGGTAAATTCATCGCCCGATTGAGGGCACTCTGTAGTTGATACGTCCCAATCGGCACGGTGCGCGAGAATTGTGGCACCCCATCTACGATGATGGCAATCTCGGTGCTGTCGAACTCAATATCTACCAAAACGGCAGCTTCTTGAGGACCAAATTGCCGCAACTGCTCTCGAATCGTCCGAATCAGAGAAAAACTGCTAATCTCTAACACATCGATTTTTAATCCAGCTTCGCGGAAGGTTTCGATATAGGTATCTGTCACATCCTTGCGGGTGGCAACTAGCAGCACCTGCACCTTCTCAATTCCATCCTCATCGGTGAAAAATCCCAGCTTCTGGTAGTCTACATCTGCTTCCTCCCGTGGAAAAGGCAAGTAGAGACCGGCTTCGTGATCCAACACCATTTCCCGCAACTCTTTGTCATCAAGTTCCGCAGGCACCGGGATAACGCGCACCACGGCTTCGCGACCCGATACGGCAGTGGCGACGTTCTGGACTTTTATCTTACTTTCAGCGATCGCTTCCTTAATCAGTTCTGCTAAAGCTGGGGCATCGATAATCTTGCCTTCTTGAAAAACCCCTTCCGGAACTTCTTTCGAGGACAGCATTGTTAATTTGAATCCTTGTCCCTGCTTGCGTAGCTGAGCAATATTAATTCGTTCAGGGGCAATTTCTATACCAATTCCTTTGGTACGTTTCGATAATAATCCTTTAAATCGGGTGAACATATCTTTAGGTTTGCTGAGGGGAGCAGCCATAGAAACTTTAGTTAGGTAAGAGAGATTGCGTATAGGGAAATAGAGACAGATTCATGGTACCCAATCTAGCTGACAAACACATCGGTAGAGACAAAAATACACCCTGATAGATTCCGTACCATTAGATATACCTCATCAGGTAGGATGAGTTACTGCTAGCTGGGTTACTGCTAGCGCTGAAAGTGGAATTGCAATTTACATGATCCGTAGGAAAACCTGGAGACGATTGGGCATCTGTACCCTATTGGGGTTCATTTTCAGCTGGGTTATCAGCTGTAGCCCTGGATCTGCCCCATCCGGAAAAGGGGAAATTGAGTTCTGGACGATGCAGCTGCAACCGCAGTTTACTGAGTATTTCAACAAACTGATTGCCAACTTTGAAGCCGAAAATACCGGCGTCAAAGTCCGCTGGGTAGATGTACCCTGGAGTGCGATGGAAAGCAAAATCCTGACCGCGGTTTCGGCAAAAACAGCACCCGATGTCGCGAACCTCAATCCGGACTTTGCCTCTCAGTTGGCGTCGCGCAATGCTTGGTTGAATTTAGATACTAAAGTTCCCCAGGCGGTGCGTCAGCAATATCTACCTAATATATGGAAGGCTAGCACGCTCAGCGACCAAAGTTTTGGACTTCCCTGGTATTTAACGACGCGGGTGACGATTTACAACCAGGATTTGTTTAAAGCCGCTGGGGTAAGCAAACCTCCGGCGACTTATGCCGAACTGGCACAAGTTGCTCAACAAATTAAGGAAAAAACCGGCAAGTATGCGTTTTTTGCAACCCTAGTTCCAGAAGATTCGGCTGAGGTGCTGGAATCGATGGTGCAGATGGGGGTTCAATTGGTGGATGCCAATGGAGAGGCGGCTTTTAATACACCCGCCGGGAAAGCGGCGTTTCAGTATTGGGTAGACCTTTACCAGAAGAAGCTGTTGCCCCAGGAAGTATTGACACAAGGGCATCGACGTGCAATTGAACTGTACCAAGCAGGTGAGACGGCGGTGCTAGCAACGGGCGCAGAGTTTATGGCGACGATTGAGAAGAACGCCCCAGCGATCGCGCAAGTCTCCGCTGCGGCACCCCAGATTACCGGCGAAACGGGTAAAAAGAATGTAGCGGTGATGAATCTGGTGATTCCCCGCGACACTCCAAATCCGGATGACGCCCTCAAATTTGCTTTATTTGTCACCAACGATCAAAATCAGCTGGCTTTTGCTAAGGCGGCGAACGTGTTGCCGTCTACAGTTCAGGCAGTGCAAGAGTACCAAAGCCAGATAGCCAGTAATCCGAAGGTGTCGCCAGTAGAACAAGCTCGCGTCATTAGTGCCAGCCAATTGACATCGGCAGAGGTTTTAGTCCCGGCGATGAAGGATCTCAACAAGTTGCAGAAGGCAATTTATGAGAATTTGCAAGCAGCAATGTTAGGGGAAAAAACGGTAGACAAAGCAGTTGGAGATGCAGCTTTAGCGTGGAATCAACGCTAGGGATTCACGCTAAAGCTGCCAGACCTAACCCCCAACCCCTTCCTGGAATCGGGAAGGGGAGCAATATTCAAGAGAAATATTCAAAACCCCTCTCCGTTTCGGAGAGGGGTTTGGGGAGAGGTTTGGAGAGGCACTTTTTTCTCTAGATGGGGAGTTATCACACGATTACAGCAGTATTAGAGCTTGATGTGACTTCACGGGGCAACTCTAGGCGGAAAGTTGAACCCTCTCCCGGCTGACTTTCCACCTGTATTTTCCCATCCATCATGCGAACTAATCGGTCAGTAATGGCAAGCCCTAAACCCGTACCCCCATGAGTGCGCGTCAGGCTTTGACTGAGTTGTCGAAATTCTTGAAAAATTTGCTGAATTTCCGACTCCTCGATCCCAATGCCTGTATCTTTGACCGCGATCGCAATTTGGTCGGGTGTCGGTTCGCAAGCATCCACAGTAATGCTACCCGAATCGGTAAACTTAATCGCGTTGGAAAGAAGATTAACCAACACCTGCCGCACGCGATTACTGTCATTCACAACACAAGGATTATCAAGACTAACGTGAATATGTACTTCCAGGTGCTTCTGCTGAGCCAAGCTCTGGAGTTCTTCCACCGTTTGCGTGACTAGCTCGACTAAGTCAAATTCTTCCAAATTTAATTCCAGCTTTCCCGCCTCTAGCTTAGAGAAGTCCAGAATATCCTCAATCAGTTTGAGTAGGTGTTTGCCACTATTAAAAATGCGCTCCAGCATATGTATTTGGTTTTGGCCCAGCTGATGCTGAGCTTGGCGCATCAGCAATTGCGTAAAGCCTAGAATCGCATTCATCGGAGTCCGCAGTTCGTGGGACATCAGCGCCAAAAACTGCGACTTCAGCCGGACTTCTTCTTGAAGGCGCAAATTTTGTAAATGATAATAGCGAATTTTCTCCTCCGCTTGCTTGCGGGCGGTGATATCACGTAGCATCCAGCGCAGGGAAGACCCCTTACCTTGCTTATCTGGGACGCTGGCGACAGTCAGCGCAGCATTAAAGAGTTTGCCTTGACGCGATTTTAGTCGCACCTCCCACTCCTGAACTAAGCCTAATTTTGGCACCTGAGTCAGTTGGGAACGAAAGGCTCGACGAGCTTCTTCAGGCACAAATATGATTAGCGGTTTGCCCACTAGGTAAGTGGGCAAGATACCGAGAAGCTCAGCGGCGGCGCGGTTGGCTTCCCGAATCGTTCCCGCCGCATCTGTTACCAGGTAGCCGTCTGGAGCAAACTCGAATAGGTCTAGGTAGCGCTGGCGTTCCGATTCCAATGCTCCCCTCGCCCCTAACAACTCCTCATTCTGCTGGCGCAGTTCTTCTTCGGCTACGTGTAATTCTTCCAAAGCGGTTTTTAATTCTTCCAGCGATCCCGCTAGCAGCTGTGGCTGTTGCTGAGGCGATTCGGTGACACGCTGCTGTAACGCCGCTGCGCGTTGGCGTGCCGTCTCTATTTTCTCGGTAAACCGCTCTCCTTTTAGATGAAAAGTCATGAAATTCTTGATTACTATCTTTTTTTAAACTTTTGTTAAGCTCTTGAATCACCCATTTTGCTTTTTGAGCAATTTGGAAATCAGATTAGCTGTAAGCGCCCTAAGCAACTAGACAAATCACACAAAGTTTTTAGCTTTTGGCAGCCAGTGCCGTTGAACTTAACTTTAATGAATAAATTCCCGTAACACACAAGGTGTGCAAAATCTTAGTAAAGACACTATGTACATACTTTGAGTTAACTGTAAGAAATTTATGTGTAAATCCTCTTTAAGGCTGATAAGTTAGGTGAAATCCATAAGCCGTAACCAGAGCTTTATCCACATACCTTTCCGTTCCTTCTCGAAACCAAACAAACCCGATCCCCCAGCCTTCTGCCCGCTTCACGGTAAGCGTTGCCTGGTTAGAAGAAGAAAAAGATGAAACATTCTAGCTTTTTTTAGGGAGAAAGCGGCTAACTTTAACTTTTTTTTATATTGTCGGATCGAGGTTTAGAAAGCGGTTAGTTTTATACCAGTACGGTTGAGTTTTTACACATACTTAGAAAAGATATTCCAAGACAGACTGTAGCTTTGAGATTTTTATAATATTGGCATAGCGCTGTGCAATTCTTGCATTAATACAATCACTCCCTGAATATCTTTTTTTAAAATAAATAGAGGCATACAGGTGACTTTACACTGAATTGTCCTCCCACGCCGGTTGATAGCATCTAGCGTTTCTTCGTGGTATTCCAAGTCCCCGGTTAAACAGCTTTGAATCGGCTGTCTAAGCTGCTCTACCGGCAAGCCAATCTTTAAATTTAGAAAGGGCTGTCCCTGGACTTCATCGCTTCGCAATCCCCACAAATCTTCAGCTTGAGGATTCCAGATTTGGATGTTCAGTTGTTGGTTTAATACGGCAATTCCGCCCGGTAGGCTGGTAAAAATAGATTTGAGAAAGGCGTTGGCTTGGTTAACCTGGTTGCTGGACAGCCGCAGTTTTTCTGTTGTTAGGCGTAGCTCTTCGTTACTTGTATCTAATTGTTCTGATTTTATTTGTAAATCTTCGTTACGCGCCTCTAAGCTATCAGCAGTGGTCTTAATTTGGGCGATCGCGCTTTGCAGGTGTTCGTTGACGACAAGCCAGTCGTAGTTTTTATTTTCTAAGGCGCGATCGCTCTTGGCTAATGCTTCGACAGTCGCTTGCAGTTGCTCATTGAGAAGTTGTAGCCTCTGTTTAGAGTATTGCACCTGGAACTGTCGAGATTGGTTCATGTCTTGGCAATCGCTCTCCATCGCTGCCAAACGCTCGTTGGATTGAGATAGCTCCTCGTGCGCCACCAGCAAGTCTTCCAAGACGAAGCAAAAGTCCTCAAACGCTGCCGTCGCCAACACGATTTGCTGCAAGATTAATGCCTGTAGGGGCGATGAATCAATGGCTAATAAATATTTGTGCAGGATTGCCAAGTGTTGTTGTAGAAGGATTATCTGCTGGGAAAACTTGTCCTCATTCATTCAGGAACTCCTTCTTGCTCCTCCATGAATAAAAGCACTTCTCGAATCTCTCCCTCCTTCCCTAACAAAGGTTTACAAGAGACTTTACACTCAATTGCCTTGCCGCGTCGGTTAGTGGCATTGAGGATAATTTCTTGTAAATCGTTCTCCCCAGCTAGACAGTTGCGAATCGGCTGTTTGAGTTGCTCTACTGGCAAGCCAATATCTAAATTTAGAAAGTGTTGTCCTTGGATTTCATCGCTTCCCAGTCCCCACAACTCCTCAGCTTTGCGATCCCAACGCTGGATATGCATATCTCGCCCGACTACGACGATGCCGCCCCGAAGAGTGCCTAAAATCGATTCTAAAAAGGCGTTTGCGTCGTTGAGTTCTTCGCTGCGGCGGTGCATTTCATCGTTAAGAGCCTGCAATTCCTCATTCGTGGATTGTAGCTCTTCGTTCATGGTTTCTAGCTCTTCGTTAGAGGATTGGAGTTCCTCATTTGTCGTCTCTAACTCTTCGTTAGAGGATTGGAGTTCCTCGTTCGTCGTTTCCAACTCTTCATTCGTAGACTGGAGTTCCTCATAAGCCATTTCCAGTTCTTGGTTGGATTGTTGCAAATCGTCCTGTAGCTGTTTGTAGCGGCTGACATCAATGAAGGAAATACTGACGCCTAAAAGATTGTTGGATACCTCTACGAGCGGTACCACCAGCACGTCTAGAGTAATCGTTTCGCCTTTCGGAGTTTGCCACGGCACATCCCTGACAGTAATCTGTCGGCGCTCCGCATAGGCTTGATCGATACAAGAGCGTAATTCCAGGGGACGATAAGAAATTTCTAAATCTTGCAAGGGGCGACCCAGATCCTTCGGACTCAAGGGAAACATTGCCCTAGCACGTTCGTTCACCAGCACTAAAAAGCCATTGACATCTATCACTATCTGGGATGTTGGGCTGCTGTCGAAGGCGACTTCCCGAATGCGGACATGAGTGGCTAGATTGTTCACTGCCTCCTCGCTGCCAGACTGAGCCATAAGCAACAACCGTTCGCGTATTCCTATTTTATGGGCTTTGGTAAAGATACGCCGCTTCAAATCCACAGGTGTGAAAGTGTGGCTGTGGCTGAGCAACATCTCCGCCTTCCCTAAAAAGATAAAGCCACTGTCATTCAGGGCAAAGTGAAAGCGGGAGAGGATTTTAGATTGAGTTTCGGCATTGAAATACATCAAAGTGTTGCGACACACCAGTAAGTCAATGCGGGAGATGGGAGCATCAATCGTCAAGTTGTGACGCCCAAAAATCACCGAGCGACGCAGATCCTTGCGAAAGTTATAGCCGCGAGCGCATTCCTCGAAGTACTTCTCTACCATTTCCGGAGCCAGATCCGCGACATCCTTCGCTGAATAGGTCGCTTGGCGGGCTAGATTGAGGGCTTCCTCGTCTAACTCGGTGGCATAAATTTTCACCCGTTCTTTGAACTGTTCCACTCCCAGCGCTTCAGCGAACGCGATCGCGATAGTATAAGCTTCTTCTCCAGAGGCACAGCCAGCACTCCAGATGCGGATCGGTTCGTTGATTTGTTTGCGGGCGGCAATGGTGGGAACGATTTCTTCAATAATGTAATCCCAGGCTGAGCGATCGCGGAAGAAGGCAGTTACATTAATCAACAACGTGTTAAACAGGTGAATAAATTCTTCTGGATATACTTCTAGGTAATCCATATAATCGTTGTAGCTTTCCAGTCCTACTATCTGCATCCTTTTCAGGACGCGACGCATCAGAGAGGAACGTTTGTAGCCAGTAAAATCAAAGCCACGGCTGCCTTTAAGATACTCTAGCAGCGCTTCAAATTCAGGGTTGAGGATTGAGCGATCCATAAGTAGTTGTTAGTTATACCAGTTTTCCATAAGTGCAATACGGTTTTGACCTCGCTTCCATTGCTCTAGAAGAATCTGAGAGAGGCTTTGAATTGACCGCCCACAACCGCGTTGGGAAGAGGGTTAGCGCTTAGGTTTTCTCTGTATATCTTACCCGATCGAAAATGACTATAATAGCTACTCGCTTAATCGAATATTTTTTTACACAACATCAATTTAGTATATTAGCGTAATTAGATATCACGCTTTGGGAGTGGTAGAAAGGTTAGTTGTCAATCGCAGCAAGCTGAGGACTTAATGACTACTGAGGATTTCCGATTCCCAGTCTTCAACAAAGTTACATTGATTGCTCACAGTTTGATTAGCGATTCGTGGTAAATCACTAGCTTTTTGCCCTATTTTTATTAGCAAACTCTATCTATAAATGATTAAAGTTGGTGACAACAATTTGCCATTTGCAATTAGCTATTTACCAGATTCACCAAAGTAGCAGCAATTTCATTTAAGGGGAGTATCCAATCGACTGCTCCAGTTTCAATTGCGGCTCCCGGCATCCCAAAATACTGCGAAGATTCCCGATCTTGCGCGATCGCGATTCCGCCCATTTGTTTAATCGCTCTGATGCCGGTTGCACCATCCTTACCCGTCCCGGTGAGGACAACCGCGATCGCTCGTTCTTTAAAACTCGCCGCGATTGATTCAAAGAGTAGATCAGCGGAGGGACGGACAAAATGCACCAGTTTCGTCTGGGTGAGGGAGAGAGTAGCGTCAGGGTCGATCAGCAGGTGATGATTCGGCGGCGCGATATAGATTGTCCCCGGACGCATTTGCTCTCTTGGTTCTGCCTGCTTGACGGGTAGAGACGTGCGACGATTCAGGATTTCTGCGAGTAGGCTGGGGTGTTTGGGGTCTAGGTGCTGGACGATGGCGATCGCTGCCGGAAAGTCTTTTGGCAAGCCAGAAATCAATTCGGTGATGGCTTTTATCCCACCGGCAGACGCTGCCACTGCCACGATGGGAAAGGTAATCAAAGGGTGAGAATTTTCTTCGGTTTCTGGGTTCGATCCTGCTTTTCTCCGATTCTCCTTTTCTACCTGCTTCCCATTTTCCGGGTCTGTCTGGGTATTTTTCTCTTTGTCCCCATTGCCATTTAAAAGCAGTTGCCGGATGATGGTAGCGTTGTGCTGAGCTTCGTGCGCCTGTTCTTCAAAGCGTTTGGCTGACCGAGTTTGGTTGCGATCGCGTGCCCCTTGATGCATCCGACGGGACAAAGCGGCACGTTCTTCTAGTGCCCTAAACGCATTCCACAGTGCCGTCTCTAGTGCCTCAGATTGCTCTGCCAGCAGAGTCTCGCCGGAATAGGCGTGACCCGTGCGGCAGCGGAACCGAAGCAACTGACCGTCGTGCAGTTCCCACAGGGCACCCCCGCAATCTGGACAGCCGAAGCCGGAGGGCGTTCCGGGTCTGTCATCTTTGTGTATGGAAGCCATATTTAATTCTGCGCTCTCGGATTCCATTTCCATCTCATCAGTTACAGGCTCTTTTTCCTCGGCTGTCACTGACTCTTGAGCCAAGCTTACCAGGGTAGGAGCGATCGCTGACAAAGGCAAAATATAATCGACTTCTACGTTCTCGATAGCGCTACGGGGCATTCCGGGAAACAAGGCGTCGTTGGGATCTTGAACCACTGCGACACCGCCTCGCTGCTTCACCGCTGCGAGTCCCGCCGTCCCATCGTCAAGATTGCCTGAAAGCACCACACCCACCACTCGCCGTCCATAGAACTGGGCTGCCGTGCGAAATAGGGGATCGATGGCGGGTCTGTGACCGTTCTCTCTGGGACCACGAGCCAGGTGGATGTATCCGCGTTTAACTAATAAATGGTAATTGGGGGGTGCCACATAAATCCGCCCATATTGAATCGCCTCGCCGTCCTTGGGATGAGATGCTTTCAAAGAGCCGCAGCGATTCAGGATACTTGGCATGGCGCTGGTGCTGTGGGCAGGGAAGTGTATGACGACAAAGATTGCAGCTGGCAAATCCGGCGGCAAAGCCTTGACCAGTTGAGTCAGCGCTTCTACCCCGCCGGCAGAGGCACCGAGGACGATAATATCGTGACCAGACATTTATTTTCTCAATGCAGCGGATGAATTAAATTACCCAATCAAGCGAAGACCGAATTCTCAAAACTCTTTTCAATCGAACAAGTAGCTGAATCATCGCCGCAGACGCTTCGAGATCCTGTATTGGTTACTTTAGGCTAACATCTGTCACTCGTCATCAATCCTCGGCATGAAAGCGCTTACTGAGTGTAGAGCAATTCTATTTGAATTGTGAGGGTGTAGGGCACCCTTGATTGAGAACTGCCTCGACACAACTGATTCGATGAAAACAAGCTAAATACTGACTCGGCGGGGAAATTTTACATTGAAGGTAGATCCGTGACCTAAATGACTTTCCACTGATATTTTTCCATGCATTAATTGCACTAATGAGTGAGTGATGGCAAGCCCTAAACCCGTACCCGGATATTTTTTGGCGAGGGACTGATCGACTTGCCGAAATTCTTCAAAAATATGCTTTAAGTTTTCCTCAGCAATTCCAATTCCGGTATCTTGAACGCTAAGTAACACTTGATCCGGGGAAATTTCTTGTACTTTGATGCACACACTTCCGGTGTCAGTGAATTTAATCGCATTGGAGAGAAGATTTACCAAAATCTGCCGCAGCCGAGCGCTATCATTCAATATCTGAGGGTTTTGTAAATTTGCCTCAACTTGCAGCTCCAAATGCTTTTCTGAAGCAAGCGATCGCAATTCTTCCGCGGTTGTTCTCACTAGCACTGGCAGATTAAATTCTTCCAGTTTGAGTTCCAATCTTCCGGCTTCAATTTTTGAGAGGTCAAGGATGTCATTAATCAGCGTTAGCAGGTGTTTCCCATTGCTGAGGATGCGATCTACCATGTCCAATTGTTGCGGGCTAAGCTGATTTTGCCGCTGGCGCAACAGCAGTTGAGAAAAGCCGATCACGGCATTCATCGGCGTCCGCAGTTCGTGGGACATGGTGGCGAGAAACTGCGATTTCAACCGCGCTGCTTCCATCAATTGCAGATTCTGAAGTTGAATTTGCGTGGAAAGATTTTCGAGTTCCTTGTTTTGCTGAGCCAGGATTTCGTTTTGTAAAGCTAAGCGTTCCTCTCGTTCTTCTAAAGCATTGATCAGACGGGCATTATTAATCGCGATCGCGGCTTGTTCTCCCACCGCCGCCAGCAGATATCGGTCTTCTTCGTCAAACGCATGAGAATTTTCCCAATTACCGATTGCCAGCACGCCCAACCGTCCCGCTTGCGCGGACTCAATCGCCACCACATAAAGTGAAGCTGGCAACTCTGAGGGCTTTACGGTGTCGGATGTCGAGTGGAGGAAAGCGGCTTGTTCCCCTTCGATAAGCTGAGAAATCCCAGTCAAAAACACCTGAGAAAGCAATCCTTCCCCCGAACTAAAACCATCTTCCAGGCGCAATTTTTCCGTACCGATTCCCGCCGTCACCGTTAAGACCAGGCGATTGCACTGGGGGTTTTGCAGCATGATAAAGCAAAACTGGGCACCCGCGATCGCATCGCAAACCGCTTGAACCATCACCCGTAACAAACCGGGTAAGTCACTCAGGCGCTGGTTTAGTAAATTTGTCAGCTGCTGGAGTGTCCGGAGTTGTTGCTGTTGTTCGCCCAGAATAATGATCGCCTTGCGTAAGTTCTCGGTCGCCGCTTGCGCTTCTCGGTATAATTTTCCATTTTCGACCGATAAGGCAGCACGACGGGCAAGTTCCTCTGCCAGAGCCAAGTCCATCGCATCGTAGCGGCGTTTCTCTTGAGTGGACACCAAGGAAATTGCCCCCAACGTGCGATCGCGCACCAACAGGGGCACCACCATGTAAGACTGAAAGCCCAGCTCCCGAACGATTTGCAGATGTTCGGCATTGCGGGTCGCAGCTACGAGCATTTCGTCGTCAATTTCAACGGCAAATTTTGGTTTGCCCGTGCGTAATACAATGCTTGCGGGGTGTTCTCCATCCGGGTCGGGGGGGAACAGATGCAGCACCTCTTGCACCAACTTCTCTGGAGAGGGGTTTGCATAAGCCGTCCCCATCCGATGAATTGAGCCGTCCGCTGCCAGAATATCTACTATGCACACGTCGGCTAAGTGGGGTACTGCCAATTGAGCCAGATTCTCCAGGGTTGTTTTGTAATCTAGAGAAGCTGAAAGGACAGCACTCGCTTCTGCCAGAAATCGCTGGTTTTCTAATGCCCGCTTACGCTCTGTAATATCGCTAATAATTCCAGACATTCGGAAAGGCTTGCCGTTCCCATCTCGCTGCGCTTTGCCTCTGGCAATGCAGTAACGATAATGCCCAGAAGCGTGCAACAGCTTAAATTCCACATTACATTCCACTTGATGCTCCAGGTGATCGCGGATGCTCTGGACGATGCGGTATCGATCTTCTGGATGCAAAAGTTGGCACAATGCCTGGTAATTGCCGACAAATTCTTCACGGGACAAGCCGCTGATTTCAAAACAGCGGTCATTCCAATAAACGGTGTTGGTGGTGATATCCCAGTCCCAAATTCCGTCGTTCGATCCCTCTAGAACAAATCGATAGCGTTCTTCGCTTTCTTTGAGTAATTGGTTTGCTTCTGATGCCTGTCTTTCCGCTCGATAGAGGCGAAGCGCATTGTGCAGGCTGCGAGAGAGACTTTCTGGAGAAACTTTGCCTTTAGAAATATAGTCGGATGCTCCGGCTTTCATCAGTTCGACGGCAGTTTGTTCGTCTCCCTGACCCGTCAAGACGACCAAGGGGATTTTAAAACCAGACGAGCGGATATTTTGAACGAGGGTGAGTCCATCCCCGTCAGGCAAGCGATAGTCGAGGAAGACACAGTCAAAATGGTCGCTGTGTAAAGTAGCGATCGCTCCTTGGCAGTCGCTGGTTTCTACTAATTCCATTTGCACGCCAGCCGTTTTGAGCGACCGGCGAACCGCCATCCGGTCTACTTCATCATCATCGACTACCAGGATTTTTAACTTTTCTTCCATAACCATTCAAGGACGGAATTCGTAAAAAGCTTTGAGTTTTAAATTTTAAGTTTTGAATTAAAGAATTTTCTTGTAATTCATCACTCATCACTCATCACTCTTACAATCCATTACCCATTCTCCAAAATTAGGGCATTTCACTGAGCATCCAATATTGATTGAGCGTTGCCACTACCTCCACGAATTTAGCAAATGTTACGGGTTTGACAATATAACCCGCTACATTGAGATTGTAGGCTTCCACCTTGTCTTTATCTTCATTGGAAGTCGTTAGTACAATCACTGGAATTGCTTTGAGTTCTGGGTCTGCCCGCAATTCACGCAAAAATTCAATTCCACCCATTTTGGGCATATTCAAGTCGAGTAAGACCAGCCGCCGCTCTCGCGGAACCTTTGTTGAATCGTCAGTCCCCCGCAACATAGCTAGTGCTTCTAGCCCGTTATTGGCAACATAGAAGGGATTTTGAATATTATTTTTTTTGAATGCCCGTTTTACGGTCATCACATCAACTTCGTCGTCATCAACTAGCAAAAGGTTTGTCATCTTATCTACCATGATTTAAAAAACTATTGATTATTATTTTTTTATTCATTTTTTTATTAGTGATATCCATATCTAGACAAAAAGCGGATTGTTACTACTGGGTTGTTTGGGCCAGGTAAAGTAGAAAGTTGACCCTTGATTGACTTGAGATTCCAGGCGAATGGTTCCTCCTTTGTTTTCGATGATTTTCTTAACGATGGCGAGTCCCACGCCGGTGTTTTCTACCTTATCTCGTGCCTCTAGAGTTTGAAACATGACAAAAATTTTTTCATGATATTCCGGAGCGATCCCACACCCATCATCTGCCACGGCAAATTCATAGAATGTTTCTTTATCTTGTACTGATATAGTCGCGCTTCCATCCAACCGAGGGTGGTGTTTGAAGCAATTGCTGAGCAGATTTGCAAACACTTGTTCTAAGGGCAAGCGCTCGGTGTGGAAGGTAGGCATTCCGGGCTGGATGGTGATAGCGAACGTGGGTGGAGGTGCAAGCGTGTTGATAACTTCTGCCAGTAAGGTGTCAACGTCCACAATATCTACAAAGGTCTTGACCCGCCCCACACGAGAATACTGCAAAAGACCGTTGATTAGAGCTTCCATCCGATGAACGCGCCCCCGCAGTAAATTCATATTCTGCTGGGTTTCCGGATTTAGAAAGTCGAGTAGGTCTTCTTCAATCCAAGTGGAGAGGTTAGCGATCGCTCTTAGAGGTGCCTTGAGATCGTGGGAAACAATATAAGCGAAGTGGTCGAGTTCGGCGTTGCGTTTTTCTAAAGCGGCGTTAGTTTTGGTGAGGATGTTACTCAGACGGGCTAATTCCGCCGCGCGATCGCGCAAAGCTTCTTCGGCAAATTTTCGCTCAGTAATGTCAATACACGAGCCAATATAACCCGCAAAACTTCCATCCGCCAAAAATCGTGGCGTTCCGGTATCTAAAACCCAGCGATACTGCCCATCTGCCCGCAACAGACGGTACTCCATTTGGAAATTTTTTTGGACATGAGAAGCCGCCCGATAAGTATCCAAACAGCGCGGCAAATCCTCTGGATGCACGCCTTCTGCCCAACCTTTGTCGAGTTCTTCCTCCAAGGTTCGCCCTCGGAAGCTCAGCCAACGCTGATTGAAGAAATGACATCGCCCATCCCGATCTGCCACCCATAACAAGACGGGGGCACTATCTGCCATCGTGCGGAAGCGTTCTTCGCTTTCCCGCAATGCCGCCTCCGTTCGCTGACGCTCTGCGAGTTCTTGTTGCAGCGTTTTAAACAGACCCGCGTTGTCAACAGCTAAAGCGGCGCGACGGGCAAGTTCGCAGGCAAAGGTCAGGTCAGCTTGACCGTAGCGACGCCCCGACTCGGCTGAGGTAAAGGTAATTGCCCCCAAGGTGCGTCCGCGAGCTACCAGGGGCACCACCATTGCCGATGTAAAGCCTATCTGTCTCAAGATTTCTAGGTGTTCGGGATCGCGAGCCGCCTCTACCAGGAGGGAGTCGGGAATCTCCGCGTATAACTCCGCCTGACCCGTGCGTAAAACGTTGGGGAGGCCATAAGCTTCATCGGGATCGGGCGGGTAGCGCTCCTGCAATTGGTAAGCCCAATCGACCTTCGATGGGTCTTGATGGACAACTGCCAGTCGGCGAATTGTTTGATTTTCGTCGAGCATATCGATAGAACACCAGTCAGCTAGCTGAGGAACTGCTAGATGAGCCAGGGTTTCTAAGGTAGTTTGATAGTCAAGGGAGCTAGTCAGGAGGGTCGTCGCTTCACCCAAAAAGTGCTGTTGTTCGTTAATTCGCTGGCGTAGCGTAGCGTGCCGATGGCTTTCGCTGATGTCCGTACCCACCCCAATCGTGCGTACTGCCTTGCCGGTTTCGTCGCACAAAACCTGACCTTTTCCAGAGATCCAGTGGATGCTACTGTCAGGCCAAACGATGCGAAATTCAAGCTCAAAATCAGTCTTCTGCTCGACTGACTGAGCGATCGCCTTTTTCAAGGAATCCCGATCCTCTGGATGCACGACTTCTAGGAAGGCGGCAAACGTACCGGCAAAAGTTCCGGGAAGCAAACCGTGCATGCGTTCTAGAGTCTCTGACCACGTCAGCTCCCCGGTGAGGATATTCCAGTCCCAGATCCCCATCCGTCCTGCCTCCAGGGACAATCGCAGTCGCTCCTCGCTCGTATGTAGCGCTGCTTGCGTTTGCTGCCGACTGGTAACATCCAGAACCAAAGATAACACTGACATCAAGCGACCCGATTCATCTAGCAAAGCAGAGTTGTACCACTCGCAGTAGACAATCGAGCCATCTTTTGTATAGTTACGGTTTTGGGACACGCTGCGCCCTTCGCTGCCTTTGAGCAACCGTCCGATCTCATCATTGACTGCTGCTACATCTTCAGGGTAGATAAATTGCCATTCCTGAGGATGTTTACCCGTTACTTCGGCGCTTCCCCATCCGAAGAGCGCTTCAGCTTCCCGCGACCACCTCGCCACTCGAAAGTTGCTGTCCCACTCGATGAGTGCTAAGGGTGAGTTTTCTAGATGGAAGTTGAGTTTTTGCAGTTCATCTCCCGATGCCGTTGGAGTTGGCTGTAAGAAGCCGCGATCGCTGAGCATTTCCTCCCAGGAGCGATCGCGGCTTCGGTCTGGCGTTTTTAGAGACATCTGAGGATAATTGCTAACAGCACTACTCAGCTTCGTTTCCAAAACGGAATTTTCGCTTGGGCTTCCCGCCTCTGGGTACTTTTTTACATTGGCGAAAGCCGCTAAAACAGCGCTCCACAGACCGAGTTTCGTGCCACCATACCAGATGCCCACCAATATGGCAGCAAAAAGTATTAGAAAAGGAGTTTCTTTTCCACCAGTTAGAATGTTTAGAATCAGTTTAATTAGCAGTGCTAGTGTCACCGCTAATAGAGCGATACCGTAACGCATTACCTGGAAGCCTACCCCTGGCAAAAGTTTCATCCTTCTAAACACAAATTGCCATAAAACCACTTTCTCAGGCATCAACCACTAGGAAGGTGATCGATTGCCTAGGGTTTTCCGCTGTGTTCAGTCGGATTGCATCCAGTATTATAGAACTCGCTCCAGAAAGTCCGCGCAATTGAGTTGGAGTTGCGATCGCGTGTCTTCGGAGCGAGGCGTTAGCCTAGCCCTGGCTTGTCAATTCGCGCCAGAGTTTTTGTAGTTGCTTTTTAATAGAATCAACCCTGACGTAGCATCAGCCATAGGGACGATTATAGAGATTCGGCATCTACAATTTGCACCGTTACTCTATCGAATCTAGATTAAGGAATCCTTACTAAAGGCTTGAATTTAAAAAAAAAGTTTAAGTTTTAACGAAAGTAAAAAAGTAAGTTTTAGTACCAATCGAAGATTTAAAACTCGCATTAGATGCAGACCAAAAGTTTTTGGATTGGTACTTTTGTACGCCTAAGCAAGGATGGTTTTGTTTATCGCAGTTCTCTCTTGAGTGCAAGAAGGAACCTCACCCCCAGCCCCTCGACCTTCACGGAGAGGGGAGAAGATTGAACGCCTCTGGGATGTTTAGACGCGCTTTCAACCGCCAGCTTAAGACGGGTGCCTGAGATGAGTTTAGGTACTCAGAACCGATTTCGACCAGGTAAAGCGAAAGGTTGCTCCTTTGCCTGCTTGAGATTCTACCCAGATGGCTCCTCCTTGGGTTTCAACAATTTTTTTGACCAGGGTTAGACCGATGCCCGTGTTTTCGACGATATCGCGAGCTTGTAAAGTCTCAAAGATGGCAAAAACTTTCTCGTGATATTCGGAGGCAATTCCTGGCCCGTTATCTGCCACGGCAAACTCATAAAAGTTGCTTTGGTCTTGAACCGATATTGTCACTTGTCCCTCTGCTTGGGGGTTGTGTTTAATCGCGTTGCTAATCAGATTGGCAAACACCTGTTGTAGGGGCAAGCGTTCGGTGCGTAGGGTAGGCATTTCAGGGCTTACGACAATGGTAAAAGCCGGTGGCGGTGCGAGGGTGTCAATGACCTCTGCGAGAAGTTTTTCCACATCCACCCATTCCACAGACGCCTTTATGCGCCCAACGCGGGAATATTGAAGGACACCATTGATCAGCGCTTCCATACGATGGACGCGCGATCGCATTAAGTCTAAATTGTGCCTAGTTTCTTCAGTCAGGTGGTCGGAGATGTCTTCTTCAATCCAAGTGGAGAGATTAGCGATCGCTCTGAGCGGTGCTTTGAGGTCGTGGGAGACAATATAGGCAAACTGATCGAGTTCTTGGTTGCGTTTCTCTAGAGCAATATTGGTTTGGGCAAGGATGGCGCTTAAGCGGGCTAATTCCCCTGCACGCGATCGCAAATCTTCTTCTGCTTGTTTGCGTTCGGTGATGTCGCTGTTGATTTCCAGGGTCGCTAAGGGTTCGCCCTCATCGTCTGTCTGCAATGTCCATCGGCTAGAAACCCGAATCTGCGTACCATCGCGCTTGGTGTCGAGCAGTTCACCTTTCCAGTAACCGTCGTGAAGAAACATTTCGTCGATTTCTTCGATATTAGGGGGAAATTCGGTTCTCAAGAGTTCGTGGGCGTATTGACCGAGGGCTTCTTTCTTTGTCCAACCGTACAGCCGTTCTGCCCCCAGATTCCAATAAGTAATCCGATCGTCGCGATCGCGCACTAAAATCGCGTCATTTGCCAGATCCAGCAATGTCGCTTGTTTTCGCAGCATTTCCTCAGCTTGCTGGCGATCCGTAATGTCCCGCATAATCCCAATCAGCAAGCGCTGATTGTAAGAATGTATCTCGCTAAACGCTAACTCCATTGGAAACGTGGTGCCATTCTTGCGGCGTCCTACCGTTTCTTGCAGTTGCCGCATTTTGACTGGGTTGTTGCCCACAAAGTGGTTGAGCGCCTGGATGCTATCACCGCTGAAGGGCTGCGCCACCAAGAGTTTCAGGTTTTTGCCAATCGCTTCGGCGGGTTCGTACCCAAACATCAAGGTAGCAGCTTGATTAAAAGACTCAATATGACCTTGATCGTTGATAGTGATAATCCCATCTACCACATTGTCTAAAATGGCACGGATGCGAATGTTACTTTCGCGCAAACCCGTTTGTTGTCCTGCCAGTTCCCGGTCGAGCTGATCGAACAGATACACCGCTGCTAGCGATCCCAGAAGACCGAGTGTTGCTGTGGCGCTGAGTACGCCAATGGTAATTCGCTGCTGATGCTTTAAGTCTCGGCTGCGCTGGTCAAGCAAACGAGCTTCCTCGGCGGAGAACAGGGCAATTTGCCGACGAATGGCATCCATCGTGGTTTTGGCTTGAGGCTCCAATCGGAAACTGCCAGCATTTCCCTGCTTGACGACTTTTATCCGAGCCACATTCTGGTTCATTATGCTGACTTTTTGCCGTACCAGCGTTTGAAGCTGCTGGACTCGTTGCAGCTGTTGCGGCTTATCTTTGACGGAATTATCCAGTTCTTGGAGGAATTGAGGAATGCTTGCGATCGCTGCGTTATAAGGTTCTAGATATTCCGGGCGGTAAGTTAAGGCATAACCCCGAACCCCTGTTTCGGCATCCACTATCGCTGTGAGCAAGCGATTGGCTTGTAATAGCACCTTCTGCGTTTTGTCAACATAATTTTGCGCCGTTGCAGTACTGCGTTGCAGCCCAGCAAATACCACCACCGACGTTAAAAGACACATGATCGGGATGGCGATGATCAGGGCACCTCGCCGACGCACGGGAAGATCGGACCAAAGAAGGTGTAGGTATTGAGTTCCAGAAGGAGCCATTGCAAGCTTTGACTTTTAGCTTAAGCTTTTAGCTTAACGAACTTGGGTGCTGTCCCAGTGAAAGTGTAGATGGTGGCTGATAACGAGTGAGTGGCTACTGATGGAGAAAGCGATCGCCCAACTTGCCCAGTCCAAAGCCGACACAATCCGGTTCTGTAACAGGTACAGTCCTGGGATCGGGGTGTAACTGAACGAGCTATCTATGCTCGCTGCTTCGGCTCTAGACGGTTTGGCAAAGAGATTCCTTTAAAGAATTCTCCAGCCCGGATGATTCTCATGCTGCCAACCCGGTATACTCATACCAGCGGTAGTTGAACTCTGGGCTGCTCGTGCTGCCATTGGCAAGTAAAAATCTGAGATTCTGCTGTCTGCCACGTCTGGTGATGTTGAGCAAGGCATTTTCCCAGTTCAGCCACCTGACTCAACCAGAGAAACCGCCTTGTGCGCTCCAGCAGAAAGGTAAAATCCAGATGGTTAGTGGTTTGTTGCAGTTATCGATCGTACACTCGTACTAAAATTGACCAATTGCCAAACTGTCCCTTTTAAAAGACTGCCGCGCTCAAGCTTTGGTTTATGGTTAGGTTTGCCATGTCCCCGCCAGTAAAAATATCACCTCAAACAGATGAGGAGGGTATAAATTACTAATACTAGAACACGCAAAGAATGGCAGTAGATTGACGACTGCAAACTCTTTAGGAAATCTTTATTTTTAGAAAGTCCATAGAATTGCAAAGTGTGGAAGAGAAGATGAGTCAAATTCGCGTCGCTTTAATTGAAGACCACGACCTGACTAGGGTCGGCATCCGGACAGCGCTGCAACAGCGCGGGGAAATTGAATTTGTAGGTGAAGCCGCCAATGCCACTGAAGGTCTGAAATTACTGGAAACGACCAAGCCAGATGTGGCGATTGTCGATATTGGCCTGCCCGATATGGACGGAATTGAATTGACGAGGACGTTTAGGGAATGGCAGGTGGCTTCGGAGGATGGGGGTCATACCAAGATACTGGTGTTGACTTTACAAGATGACGAAGAAGCGGTATTGGCGGCATTTGCAGCAGGTGCAGATTCCTACTGCATGAAAAACATTAGTTTTGATAAGTTGCTCGAAGCGCTGCAAGTGACGCACGAAGGCAACGGCTGGATCGACCCAGCGATCGCCCGGATTGTCTTGCAGCAAACTCGATCTAGTCAGACAGGATTGGATCAAGCAGCCATATCCAAAACGGTGATTATCAATGCCACCGAACCGGAATACAGCCAGCTAATTGAAGCTTATCCGCTGACGGAACGGGAATTAGAAGTTTTGCAGCTGATTGTTGAAGGGTGCAGCAATGCCGCGATCGCGGAAAAGCTCTACATCACTGTCGGAACTGTCAAAACCCACGTCCGGAATATTTTGAACAAGCTGTGTGCCGATGACCGCACCCAAGCGGCGGTGCGTGCTCTACGCTCTGGCTTAGTCGGATAAATACCTTTGCTTGTGGAGGATCGGGCGCTCGGTATGAGTTGACTTCTGCTTGGCTTGACATCGGTGAACCCTCTGTAGCTGCCACAACCTGGCAGCTATGCTCGCCTCTATATCCTGGCAGCGGTATTTAACCCGTAGTCAGTTGGTCGAGTAACAAACCTTAGTCAATGGGCGTCTCAGAATGCCCTCAAAGCTGTTATTCTATCGAATCATCAATCAGCAGCATCACGAGAAATAAAAGCGAGAACCGGATTTTGCTCCGGGAATGCGATATGCAGGCAAGGGATGAGGAGTGAAAATCCCCTCAAGCTGTCGATGATCTAATTAAGCGGGAAGCGGAGTGTGCCGATGAGTCAGGCAGAAGGGAGCAAACTCAAACTGATGGTGGTTGATGACGAGCATGACAACCTAGATTTACTTTATCGGACATTTCGGCGAGATTTTCGCGTCTTCAAAGCCGACAGTGCCTTCAGCGCCATTCAAGTTTTGGACACGGAAGGGGAAATGGCGGTGATTATTTCTGACCAGCGCATGCCCCAAATGAATGGAACCGAATTTTTAAGTAAAACAGTTGAGCGCTTTCCCGACACCATCCGGATTCTCCTAACCGGCTACACGGATGTCGAAGATTTAGTCGATGCGATTAACTCCGGTCAGGTGTTCAAGTACATCACCAAACCCTGGAACCCGGAGAACTTAAAAGCAGTAGTTCAACAAGCCGCGGAAACTTACCGCGTGCTGAAACAAAGGACGAACGAACTGCGCCGCGCCTTGCGCCGAGAAGAACTCTTGAATGCGGTGACAACGGCAATTCGGGAGTCGCTAGATTACCAGAGTATGCTGCAAACCGTTGCCAATACCATTGGGCAAGCTTTTGAGGCGAGTTATTGCGTTCTGCGACCAGTAGAGAGCGATCGCTTGACCAGCGAAATTTTTTTCTATCCAACTCCAAATGAGCCGAGCGAGGATACAGAACCCCCACTACCCGAACACGACTCAGACTCCTTACTCCAAGCAGCCCTGGAAAGTCGTAAGATCCAACTTGCCCAAGGCGAACAAGAGGGAAGGCGTTCCACTCAGTTAGGAGTGCCGCTGATCTTCCAGCAGCAGGTGTTAGCGGTTCTCTGCCTCTATCAAGAAAATAGCGATCGCCTCTGGGCACCCGACGAAGTTCAGCTGATAGAAGGCGTCGCCGAACAAGCCGCTTTGGCGCTTTCTCAGGCGAAACTCTACCAGCGCACGCAGCAGCAAGCTCAGCAAATGCGTGCCGAACTAGAAGTCGCTCGTCAAATTCAAAATAACCTCCTCCGCCAAAGTTGGCCTGAAGTAGAAGGGATGCAGGTGCAAGCCTGCTGCGTCGCCGCTAGAGAAGTGGGGGGTGATTTTTTTGAAGTGTACGTCCATCCCCAAGGCGATGTTTGGCTGGCAGTGGGAGATGTCTCTGGGAAAGGCGTCCCCGCGGCTCTATTTATGGCAAGTGCAATTTCTATTCTGCGCCGGGAACTCGCTCAGGAAATTTCTCCGGAGCCAGATGTCGTCATGCGGAATCTTAACAGCATTATGTCCAACGATCTCGTCAGCACCAACTGCTTTATCACGATGGTGCTGGCTCGTTATACCCCAGCCACTCAAGAGCTGGTATATGCCAACGCCGGTCACATCTATCCCTTAGTCTGGTCTAATCGGGAAGTCGTGCAACAAAGAGCGGCACCTACTTCAGACTCGGCGCTGGAACCAAATTTTCTCAAGACTCGCGGCATCCCTTTGGGAATTTTACCCATCTGGAAAGCTAAGCAGGGGCAACTGACCTTAAATTCAGGTGAAATTCTGCTACTGACGAGTGACGGGATTACCGAGGCGACTGTCACCCAAGAAAGTAGCCTTCGACATACTGCTTCGGAGATCGCGCCGACGGCAGAAGTTACCACTGGCAGCTTTGAAGGTACGAGTAGTATGCTGACACAAGATGGGCTTTGGAAACTTGTATGCCTTGAGCCAGTACCTTTCGATTTGAATAACTTACTCGCGCGGATTCGAGAACACACCAATAACGTTCAGGAAGACGACCAAACTATACTCTCTCTGGAGGTTCTTTAAGTACATGAAAACGGAGCTGCACATACCAAGTGATTTGAAGTTTTTAACAATTGTTGAAAGCTGGCTACTGGGATGTTTGGAAGTCGAACTGACCGACTCGGTGGATTGGCCTCGTCAATCGAATCGCTTGCGATTGGCTTTGGTGGAAGCATACTCGAATGTGGTGCGTCATGCTCATAAGGAGCAACCAAATTTGCCCGTGCTAATTCGCCTAGAACTAAAAAATCGGGATATTGCTCTCGAAATTTGGGATCACGGTCAGGGATTTGACTTATCAACTTATCTCCCGCCTACCCCGAATGATAAACAGGAAAGCGGTTATGGGTGGCTGATTATGAATAGGTTAATGGATCGAGTAGAGTATCGCTTACAAGTAAACGGTCGTAACTGTTTGAAGTTAGAAGCGAGTTTGCCAGAAGCGACAAAAGCATAGCATCGTGGGATTGATGGTTTTTTATGCCATCAGGGTGCCCAAAAAATAGACAAAATTAGGAACCAAAGAGAGCTTTTAACCGGGTATTTTCTGACCTCATGAGCTGGATAGCCTGAGGTTTTTTAATAGGAACCAGCACATCGATCTAGGCGAGCCGGGTCAATGGAGTGGCATCGCCTCTTTTTGTTAAAAAAAGTAAAGCGAATAGCGATCGTTTTACAGGAAATTTATAAGTTTCACAAAGAAGAGTTGACTTATAAAATGACTCGATCCCAGGTTTAGCCTGGAATCGAGGTAAAAATCCTTATCTAAGCGCGTAATCAACGGCGTAAGTTCAGTAACTCTTGGGGAGATGCTAATAGTTTGATCCGGGTAAAAATAATTTGACGCTGTGGATTGAGGATAAATATCCAGGAGACATTGACGCCAAAAACGGGAGTTTGTACCTTACCACCAACCTGAATCTGCGTGTTGCCGTCTTCTAGGGTTTCGGAAATTCCTTCACGGGGGGAGAGAGTCATGCCCTTGGCTTCTGCTTGCAGGTAAGATGCGATCGCATCATGTCCCACAATCGGCGACTCAAATGGGGGATTCATTTCCCCATCCTCTGCAAACAAAGCAGCAGTTGCTTCAAAGTCTCCTGCATTCATCGTTTCAAAATAGCGCAGCACGACAGGCTCTGTTATTCCGGCAATTGTCAGCTCAGTGGTAAATTCAGATTCCGAAGTTAAAACTAGATCGTCAGCTGGTGTCATGGCATTTCCTACAAACCACACCGATCAGTATTAAACAAAACAGCAGGTTCGCACCTGCGCTTCTGGAGGGATTGTTCAGAACTTTCCTGCTTTTGCATCTGTGTTGCTGCGGTTTCAACCGCTAGGTGCAAAACCGAAATCCGAGAAACTATAATGATTCGAGTCAGATGCGATCGCCATCAAACCTTGTGAAAGTACCCATCAGTAGTCGCGAAGTGAAGCAAAAAGCCTTTGAGTTGGGATTCCACAAGGCAGGAATCGCGGCTGTAGATGGGGCAGAAGTGAAAGTACAGCGGTTGCAGGCATGGCTGGCACAAGGCTATCAGGCGGACATGGAATGGATGGCGAATCCTAAGCGGCAAGATATCCATCTAGTCATGCCAGAAGTGCGATCGCTGATTTGTGTGGCCCTCAACTATTACACGCCTCACCAGCGTCCCGAAGGTAAGGAATACGCCAAAATCTCCCGCTATGGCTGGGGAAGGGATTATCACAAGATCCTGCATAAAAAGCTGAAAGCACTCACCACTTGGCTGCAAGAGCAGGGAGAAGGCATCTCTGCGCGTTACTATGCTGATACTGGCCCCGTACAAGATAAAGTTTGGGCACAGCAAGCTGGAATTGGTTGGATTGCCAAGAATGGAAATGTTATTACGCGCGAGTATGGTTCTTGGGTATTTTTAGGGGAAGTATTGACCAACCTCGACTTAACGCCTGACTTGCCCCATACTGAACACTGTGGCACTTGTACTCGTTGTATCGATGCTTGTCCCACGGGTGCAATTACCCAGCCCTTTGTCATAGACGCCAATCGGTGCATCGCTTACCACACAATTGAGAATCGGGCTGAAAAGTTACCAGACGCGCTAAGCGAAGCGAAACCGTTAGCGAAGCAGGACGGAGTGGCAGCGATCGCATCTCCTCTGCAAGGCTGGGTTGCTGGTTGCGATATCTGCCAGGATGTTTGCCCTTGGAATCAGCGTTTTGCTCAGCCTACGGATGTTGCCGATTTTCAGCCGTATTCTGAAAATGTAGCTCCCCTTCTAAGCGAATTAGCGGAAATTTCCGATGAAGAGTGGGATCGTCGGTTTCCCGCCTCAGCGCTGCGGCGGATCAAACCAGAGATGTTGCGGCGCAATGCTAGGGCAAATTTGGAAGCAAAAGCACCACTCGACGTATGACATAGCGCCAGCAAGTAGGCACTACACAAGACAAAATTCAGCCCAAGTTGAGATACACCCAAAACAATGACCGTAAAAGTCATAATTTTTGATTTCGATGGCACAATTGCTGATAGCCTTGATGCCGTCGTGAATATTACTAATCGTTTAGCCGTAGAATTCGGGCATCAGCCAGTCAGTCTAGAAGATATCGAAAAGATTAAAAATTTAAGTTCTAGCCAAATTATTAAATTTTCTGGGGTTTCTATCTTTAAGTTACCCTTTCTACTTAGGAAAGTTAGAACAAGATTACATAATCAGGTTCAAGATTTAAAACCTTTTCCAGGGATTAAAGAAACTTTTACAGAGTTGAAAAATCTGGGGTACCGATTAGGGATTATAACATCTAATTCCAAGGAAAATGTTTCGATTTTTTTGAAACAGAATGATTTTATAGACTTATTTGATTTTATTTATTCAGCCCCAACGATTTTTGGAAAACACAAAGTAATTAATAGTTTTTCTAAAAAACAAGATATGCAAATTAATGAGATGGTTTATGTTGGAGATGAAACAAGAGATATCGAAGCGGCAAGAAAAAGCCGGATAAAAGTAATTTCAGTTAGTTGGGGTTTTAATTCAAAAGAAGTTTTAGCCAAACATCACCCAGATTTTTTGATTGACAAACCTAGCGAACTATTAGAAGTGATAGGAAGTTTACAAAAACAGCCAGTGTAAAGATGGAAGCCGCTTTCTAAAGTTAATTGAAAGAATACGCGAGCGTGCTGCCATAGCTCAGATAACTACTGACTAGCCTATGACTTTACAGATAGCTTTGAGAACTTGTAGTAATTGGGTTAAACGCTCAGAATCAATCAAGTTCAACTCTGGCATTAGCAGATAAGTCGGGGGATTTCCCCGCTGAATATACACTAATTGATATCGCAGCCCGTTTGTCGTTAATCCCCAAACGGATGTTTGATGTTCTAAACTTTTATGGGCATAGGTAAGGAGTTGAGGAAGACCCGTGAAAGCTTCAACCTGACTGTTTTTAGCTTCAATGACCAAAACCCAAAAAGATACGTTAGCTGTTGTCTGGTGAGTTTTCTTGACGGCTAAAATATCCAACCGTCCTGTAATGATGGTGTCTTCATCTGTGATATTGATATCTGCGATACCCTCTTCCAAGCTAATGTGGATAGGGTAGCGGTAAAAGCCAGCTAATCGCAGTAACGGAGCAACGGTAAGAAGCTTTACCTGTCCTTCCAGCACTTTTCCTGCTGTTAAATAGTGGCGAAAGTCATCCCAAATTTGTAATAGTTCTTGCTGTTCAAACTCTGTTAGAGGTTCTAAAGATAACAACGGTGTGAAAGAACCATTGTACTGCTCCTGAAAGTTTAAAAGACGATGAACATCATCTAGAGATAAATTGCGGGCGTTGAGAGTTGTCATGGGGTTAGGTGAATTTTGGATTTTGGATTGAATGAGTTCGGTTGTTAGGGGTAAAAATTATTTTCTGAGTTTATGCCTATAGCGGGGGAAGATGCTCTTTTGGTAAGTGGTAGATGAGCGAATAGTACCCAACAGCTTATTGCCGAAAAAAGTCTTGCTAAATCGCAAAAATCCAACTAACGCGAGAGAATTGCGATGCCAGTCTGTGGATCGAAGAAATGAATTTTCTCTGGCATCAGCGATAACCACAAGCGATCGCCAATTCGCACCGCTTTGTCTGGAGGAATGCGTACCTGTAAGGGATATGCGATCGCTGACTCTAGGAGAGTGGCAGATAAATAAGTTTCGTTGCCTAGTGCTTCTACCAAATCTACTCGCACCTGGAGATTTTTGGGGGCAGGAACGCCAACGATCAAGTGTTCGGGACGGATGCCTAAAGTCAGGGATTGCCCATCGTATTTTTGCAGTGCTGACGCCCAAACATCGGGGAGAGTGAGCCGAAATTGAGAATGGGTAATGAGGAGAGGTGCTTTCACTTGCACCGGCAAAAAGTTCATCGGTGGCGAACCAATGAATTCTGCCACGAAGCGGTTGGCTGGCTGGTTGTAAAGTTCCAACGGTGCAGCGATTTGCTGGATTTTTCCGTGATTCATCACCGCGATGCGATCGCCCATCGTCATCGCTTCCGTTTGGTCGTGAGTAACGTAAATGGTTGTTGTGCCAAGCTGTCGCTGCAACTTAACAATTTGGGCGCGAGTTTCTGCCCGAAGTTTGGCATCTAAGTTTGAAAGTGGTTCATCCATCAAAAATACTTGAGGATTGCGCGCGATCGCTCGTCCCAATGCGACTCGCTGCTTTTGCCCTCCTGATAGTTGTTTTGGCAACCTGTTTAGGAGCGGCTCAATTTGCAACAATTGAGCCACTGTCCGCACCTGCTCGTTAATCGCTTTCTCGCGTTCGGGTATGTAGCGAAGATGCTTGGGAAGCGATCGCGTCATTTCCACCAACAGATTTTCCGCCCAGATAGGCAAAGAGGACTGCGGACTGAGTGAAGCATTCCCCTCCTCTGCGCCCCCATTTTCTTGCTTCCCCGCGCCTTTGTGCCCCGTGCGCCGCAGTCCAAAGGCAATGTTGTCATACACCGTCATGTGGGGATAGAGGGCATAGTTTTGAAACACCATTGCGATGTCGCGTTCCTTTGGCGGCAAATCGTTCACGAGAGTGTCTCCCACTCGGATATTGCCCCCCGTTAGTTCTTCCAGTCCCGCAATCAGCCGCAACAGCGTACTTTTGCCACAGCCAGAAGGGCCTACTAACACCATAAACTCGCCATCTTGCACCGTCAGGTTAATCCGTCGCAAGACATTTGTAGTTCCAGACGGAGACGAAGGTTTGTCATCTACAACCAGCGATCCCTCATCGACTGGCGTCAGCAGAGGTTCAGGCGCGATCGCTGCGACGACTTCCCCTTGACGACCGGAAAAGCTTTTGTAAACGTTTTCTATAACAACTTGTGCCACGGCTATTAATACCCACTACTGAATCTATTTTCAATCACTTACTCGCAGCACAGAACTCTTAGGAAAATCGGAGAACCAAAGCAGTAGGGAATCTTGTGGCGGAAAAGAATTAATTACTCCGAGTTCGGGATTCATCGTTCTCAATAAATCCCGAACGCCGAACTACGAACAAAGGACGACAGTAATAATTTTTTCGTCCGGGTTTAATTCGAGGATGCGATCGCCTGTTCCATCTTTCCCTCGCAACTGCACTGAATTTACTGGCATTCGCACCACTCGCTGGGCGCTTGTCAGAAGGACGATCTGAGACTTTGCTGGAGCCGCGACCATCGCTGCCAAAGCATCTGTTTTGCTGGTAAAATGCAGTGCCTGAGTGCCAAGGTCGCCAAGATTTGCCAGTCGGATTGTACTCATCGGCAGGCGTTTGGCATACCCCAACTGGGAAACGATTAAAATATTCTCATCATCCCCCAGCGTTAAGGCTCCTACCAGTTGCTCGGAACGCCGCAGCCGCATTGCCTGCACCCCCATCGTCGTGCGTCCCATCAAGGGTAGATGATCGTCGTTGACTTGAAGCCGCAGCAAACGTCCGCCCCCAGTCGCCAAAACGAGCTGTTCGCCGGTTTTAGCTAGATTGACGTACTTTAACCGATCGTCTTCTTTCAGTTTCATGAGCGTGATGCCACGACTGGTAAGGTTAGCCAGTTCTACCAGGGGCAGGCGCTTGATTCTCCCCTGTTCGCTAAGCAAAATTAGATCGGCACTTTGCGGATTTTCAGGCAGAAAAAAGTTGGAGACAATTGTTTCTGCCGCAGTTTGAGCTGAGTTGGACAGCAAGCCGATTAGCGGCGTTCCCCGCGATTGCTTCCCGGTTGGCGGAATCTCACCCACCTTGACGGGGTAAGCTTTGCCGCCGCTGCTGAGTACGACTAACTCGGCTTGGGTGCTAGTCACCTGAGTTTTGACGACAAAATCATCTGGACGACTGCTGCTATCGCCTTTCCCAGATGCGGATTTATTGCCATTCTTAGGGATGCGCCGGACATATCCGCGTTGGGTAAACTCCAGAACTGCCTCTTCTTCCAGGTGTTCAGGAGTCAGGAGCGCGGCTTGAGTAGATTTGGCTTCTGACTTGTGACTTTTGTCTTTTGAGTCGGGTTTTTTCTCTGTTGGCTGAGTCTTTAATTCTTTCGCTTCCGTCAGGATCTTGCTACGGCGCGGATCGGTGAATTTGCGTTTGAGCGATCGCAAATCTTTTTTCAAGGCTTTCAGGAGTTCGCGGCGATCGCTTAGCAACAGTTGCAACAGATGAATTTTTTCTGACAACTCGTTAAACTCACCTTGTAAGTTTTGCCGTTCCAAGCCAGTCAGGCGTCGCAAGGGCATTGACAAAATAGCATCTGCCTGGACCTCACTGATATTCAACCGTTCTTGTAGTCTTAACTTGGCGGTGCTGCCATCGGCAGCATTCCGGAGAATTTCAATCACCGCATCCAACTCGGCTAAAGACGCCAGCAACCCTTCCACAATGTGAATGCGTCTTTCTGCCTCACCCAATTCGTAGGTATACTGCCGCGTCAGCGTCTGTTCTCGGAACTTGAGAAATTCCTCTAACAGCTGGCGCAACGTGAGCTGACGCGGTTGCCCATCTACCAATGCCAACAGGATCGCGCCAAAATTGGTACAGAGTGCTGTTTGTCTATAGAGTTGATCGAGGACATGGTGAGGATTGGTATCTCGTTTCAATTCCACCACCACGCGCATTCCTTCGCGATCGCTTTCATCCCGCAGATCCGCAATGCCTTCGATTCGACCCTGATTGACCAGTTCCGCTACCTTCTCAATCCAACCCGCCTTATTCACCTGAAAAGGCAATTCCGTCACCACAATTGCCGTCCGCTTGTGCCGTCCCCGAGTTGCCGCGATTTCCTCAATCTGGGCGACTCCCCGCACGGTGATGCTACCGCGACCCGTGCTGTAAGCTTCCCGAATTCCCTCTGTCCCGACAATTTCGCCCCCCGTCGGGAAATCTGGCCCCGGAACTAGCTTCCATAGCTTCCCGTCTGGGAGATCGGGTTGATCGATTAGGGCAATTAAACCATCCACGACCTCACCCAAGTTGTGCGGCGGCACATTCGTTGCCATGCCGACGGCAATTCCGGCGCACCCGTTGAGTAATAACACCGGCAGCTGAGCTGGCAGTACGGTTGGTTCTTGTTGGGAATTGTCAAAGTTGCCGATGAAGTCAACTGTGGCTTCGCCAATTTCACTCAGAAGCGCTTCATGACTAATTGCAGCCAGTCGCGTTTCCGTGTAACGCATCGCCGCAGGTGGGTCATTATCCACCGAGCCAAAGTTACCATGACCGCCGAGGAGGGGATAGCGGCTGGAAAATTCTTGCACCAGACGCACTAAGGCGTCATAAACCGCCTGGTCGCCATGTGGGTGATATTTGCCCAAAACATCCCCAACCACCCTCGCACACTTGCGGTAGGGGCGGTCTGGCGTCAGTCCGAGTTCGTGCATGGCATACAAAATCCGGCGATGCACCGGCTTTAAACCGTCGCGGACATCGGGTAATGCACGCCCGACGATCACACTCATGGCATATTCAAGGTAAGACCGTTGCATCTCCGCGTGTAAAGGCGTGGGGATGATCTGTCCGGTTGCCAAAAGGTTCAGTTGTTTCGCCATGAGTTTTATTCCCTAGTTCCTGAAAACGTAAAATTTTTTTGCATCTTGAGGTTGATGACCGATCGCGTCACAAATGGCAACGTGACAAAGAACCTTTCACAGTAGTATGGAACCGCAGCTATGACCACGACTCTTCCAAAGAGCGCCATTGAAAGGAAAAACTCGATGAAAACCGTTTTGATTGTAGAAGACGATCCGATTAATGCTCGGGTTTTTTCTAAGATTCTGAGCAAGCGGGGCGGTTTGGCAGTTAAGCATACCGAAAACGTGGAAGAGGTGATGCAAATTGCCCAATCCGGTGAGGCTGACATTATTTTGATGGATGTTTCCCTGGCCCATAGTGTTTACCAGGGTAAGTCGGTTGATGGCATAAAAATCACGCAGATGTTGAAGGCTGACCCGCAAACTGCTAGTTTGCCTATTATCCTGGTTACGGCTCATGCGATGGAGGGCGATCGCGAAAATTTCCTCAAACAGAGTGGTGCCGATGCCTATATTTCTAAACCAGTTGTCGATCATCAACTGTTTGTGGATCAAATTAAGGCATTGTTGCCACAATAATACTTTTATGTTCCAGGGGTAGGGCGGGCATTGACCGCCCTGAGTTGTAAAATTCAATGTCTTCCATTTGGAGTGTGAAGGCACTCTGGTGGCTTTTTACCTTTCAGCCTTTGCCCTCTTCTGTTGCCACCAGTTTAGTACATTTGTATTATTTAAGGAATCCTGGTGGGTGGTTTCTTTACTTCGCGTGACTCGCATCCCCCGACAACTCTGGCAAAGTGACATGAGGGGCGTGGCATTAATCCCACAAACTGGGATTTAAACGGTTGCGGACGTTGGGTAAGGCACGTCCGGCGATCGCGCTCATGGCATATTTAATGGCGTATTCAAAATATGATGGTTGCATCTTTGCGTGTAATCCTGTAGGGACAAACCGTCCGGTCGAAGGTCGGTTCAGTTTTTTTATCATAAGTTTTATTTCCTATTTATTAACAGCAATAAAAAATTTGCATCTTGCGATTGATGGCAAATTAAGCGATAAATTTTAAGGTGACAAAGAAATTTCCATAATCGTATTGAAACAAAAAACAATGACGACGACCCTAGAAAAAAACGCTGTTGAAGGGAAAAATTCGATGAAAACCGTTTTGATTGTAGAAGACGATCCGATTAATGTTCGGGTTTTTTCTAAAATCCTGACAAAGCGAGCCGGTTTGCAAGTGAAACATACTGAAAATGTAGAAGAAGTAATCCAAATTGCCCAAGCTAGGGAGGTTGACATTATTTTGATGGATGTTTCCTTAACGAACAGTTTTTACCAGGGTAAATCGGTTGATGGCATAAAAATTACCCAACTATTAAAAGCTAACCCGCAAACTGCCGCTCTACCGATTATTCTGGTGACAGCTAATGCGATGGAAGGCGATCGCGAAAATTTCCTCCAGCAAAGTGGTGCCGATGAATACATTTCTAAACCAGTTGTCGATCATCAACTGTTCGTGGAGCAAATCATGGCGCTGATACCACAAAAGTAGTTTTGATGCTGATAAGGTGGAGCAAGCTTCATGCAGGCGAGTTGCAAAGCTCTTGTTTCAAAACTATTTGTGACGGCTGTGCCCAAACTTCGGCTCGCAGGTCTTGTATTCAGTTAGGTAAAACCTAGTTTAGTACACTTGTATTTTTTCAGAAATAGTAGAGGCAGAAATAGTAGAGGGGTAGCAATTTTTGCGGCTGCCCAATCGTGTCTCATGTTAGAGTGCGATCGCGTAACGTCTAGGCTTTCTTCGCTGTTTCCCCTTAATGCCTCAATGATGCGACCTTTATTGGCGCTGCCGCAAGCAGTTAGCGCGAATAATCCTGACTCGCGCCTACGTCTAGGTGCGATGATGCTGAATCAATTAAAGATTTTGACCCAATAAGGAGTCAAACTCCGCTTTTAATGCCTTTAGATCGGCAACTCTTGCGACTAACAAATTCTCTTTGCCAGCATCCTTAAGACGCTTGTTCCAATATTGGATATTGTCAGAATTGTTCAGCCAAAAGTCTACTATTGTATGCAGAATCTCTTCTAAATTCCAGCCTCGCTTGGGTGGAACCGCTTCGACGGATTCCAGAAAAGCATCCAGGGTACATTTAGGACTTCCTAAGTATTCGGCTCTGTGTGGATATGTTTGAATAATTTCCTGTTGATGGTTAAAGAAATAAAGAATGGGAGATACCCCTAAAATTTCAAAGGTATAGTTCATCGCAGTCTCCTCAAAATTTTCTTTCTTGCTGAATCCTACCAATTGTTAAAGAATAGTATGGTTACATTGCTAACATCTTTGGCATCCAGCTTAAGTAAATTTATACAATGTTTGATAAGCGAGAAATATCCGCCAAAAGAAGTGTGCAGCCTGAACTGAGGAGTATGCCCTTCGGTAAAATTTACATCAGAATGACCGATTCAAAAAACAGGAATGATCTTTTTAACAAATTTTTTTAATTGGATTACAAATTTTAAAGGAGAACTGGCGGCACTCAGTGCCGCCTTTTTATGGGCGATCGCTTCGCTGGTTTACAGCCGCTTGGGACGGCAAATCCCACCCCTAGAACTGAATTTGTTTAAAGGGATAATTGCGATCGCGTTCCTTGTTCTCACCCTACTTTTGCAAGGACAGCTGCTACCTGAAATCAACCCGACTGCACTGACACTATTGCTACTAAGTGGCGTCCTTGGCATTGGATTGGGAGATACGGCTTATTTTGCAGCCATACAACTGCCTGGGTGCAAGGCGTACCTTGATATTAGAAACCCTAGCACCCCCCTTAACAGCCGTGTTAGCGCTAGTCTTTTTACAAGAACAACTGACGGCTGCTGCTTGGTGCGGAATTTTATTAACCATTCTGGGCGTCGTCTGGGTGGTGACGGAACGGGTGCCTAATTCCACCGCTGAAAGCAAGCATCTGACGATGCGGGGAATTAGTTGGGGTTTACTGGCAGCAGTAGCACAGGCAACAGGTGCCGTCCTCTCGCGGACAGCCCTCATCCAATCGAGTATCAGCCCCTTGTGGAGTACCTTGGTGCGCTTGGGGGCGGGGGTACTGGTGCTACTGCTGTGGAAGTTGCTGGGGCGGCGTCAAGCCAATGACTGGCTTAAACCGTTGCAGTCTTGGCGCATGGTGGGAGTTATTGCCATAACCGCTTTTTTCAGCACCTATCTCGGCATCTGGTTACAACAAACTTCGTTGAAATTCGCCCCCGCTGGAATTGCCCAAACGCTGAGTTCTACTAGCCCTTTGTTTGTCTTGCCTCTAGCGATTTGGATGGGTGATATTGTCAGTTTTCGAGCTATTTTAGGCGTTTTAGTCGCCTTGGGCGGAGTGGCGGTGCTGTTTAGCCTCCGGTAGGGATTTGGTGGGGAAGCGATCACGGCTTTCTTAAAAAAGAAGTTAATAAGCCATCGCCAAGTGAAGCCACAAATTATCTTATAACCATATTGATACAAAACAAGCCAGCTATAATGTAGCTAACTAAGTAGCTCAAATATCTTCATTTACATCCATCTAGACTTGGCTGCTTATTCTTAACATTATTGAAATTTTTCTCTAATATAGTATGGAATCGTTTTCTCAAAGACAAGGTATTAAGCCAGTTATAAATATACTTCAAAGTGATGGCATGGATGAGCCTCTCCGAAATGGGTTATGGAGTAATTTATGTATTTATTATTGGGATAGCCTTAAGGGAATAAAGACTATAGATTTCATATCTTTTAAAAAACATCCATATGGGATTATTCCTCTTGACCATATGATTTATTTTCTTCATCAAGTATGGCTGCATTATTTTAAGCTACCAATTGATGATTTGCCAGAATATTGGCCTAGTGTTTACACAATACTTAGAAATCATTTTTTTAATTGCAAATGGAATGAAGTATATGACTTTATAGAATTTGTTGTTCGTGTATATCCTGATAATAAAAAATCTGAAATATTTACAGAGCGTTGCAATTATATTTTGCAGCGCGAATTATCTGCCTACCGTTTTGTTAACTATCGAATTGCACGGATAACTTCGGAAATAGAAATTAATGAGATAGAAGAATCTTTAAAAATCGTAGAGAAATTCAAGCCTGTATCGGAACATTTAGAAAGAGCATTAAGCTTACTTTCAGATAAAGAAAACCCAGACTATAGAAATTCTATAAAAGAATCAATAAGTGCTGTTGAATCTATTTGTATATTTATAGCTGGTAGAGAAAGAGCGTCCAGTTTAGGAAAAGCTATTCAATATATAGAAAAGAAAAGTATTGTAGAAATTAATCCTAGATTAAAAGACGCTCTGGAAAAAATGTACGCTTATACAAACGATGCGGGTGGAATACGTCACGCTTTGTTGGAAGAATCTAGTTTAGATTTTGAAGATGCTAAGTTTATGTTAGTATCTTGTTCAGCTTTTATTAATTATCTTAAAGTAAAATTATCAAAGGTAAAAGCCGATTCTTGAAGTTCCCACCACGATCAGATGCGTTATGAGTATTGTAAATCCACTTAACTTTCGCTAAAGCGCTCTCCCCTTAACTTAAATCAAACCGCTGCTTTAACAGCAAAGCGTCCTGTATTCCGGATAGCATCTAGAAATGCATAGACGGCTGGAGTATGAAGGGCATTTGCGAGAACCGCTACTCCAATTACTCGCTCTAGAGGCGCTGGCAAGCTACACACGCGCACCCCAGCGGGTACAGGTTCGGCAGCAAGGCGAGGCAGAATTGCCGCCCCTAATCCTTGCGAAACCATACTGACGATAGTTGAATCTTCTTTGATTTCATAAGCAATGTTGAGCGGGTATTCTGCGATTATCAAGTATTTGCGAATCCATTCATTGCAGGGAATGCCGGAACTAATAATCAAAGGATAAGTGGCTAACTGCTTCCAGGTAACTTTGGCACTACTTAAATTAGTAGTAGGCGGGAGTAGGAGAACGTAATCATCCCGCAAGATTTCCCAAGTTTCAAATTCATTCCCAGCAGGTAAGTAGATAAACCCAATATCGGCATAACCTGCACGCAAAGCGTCTCCTACCCGCGAGTAATCATCACCATCAACGATGCTTACAGTGATATTCGGGAAGCAAGCGCGAAATCGAGCGATCGCTGTCGGGAGTATATGAGTCGCCACACTCCGAAAACAGGCAACTCGCACGTTTCCACCCTGTAAGCCTTTTTCTAAATTGGCTTCCTTCTCCATTGCTTCCAAAAGCTGTAGCAATTTACGAGCATGAGCCGTAACCCTCTCTCCGACTGGGGTGAGACGCGCTCCATAACGTCCGCGAGCCAGCAAGACGACTCCCAATTCTTCTTCAAAACTTGCGATCGCATGACTGATTGCTGACTGCGATACCTCCAACTGCAAGGCGGCTTCGCTGAAGTTGCCGTAGTCTGCCACTGCGACTAAAGCACGAATCTGGGAAAGCTTCATCCGGCTTTTATTGATTTCATTCATGGCGGTTATGCAAGCGGTGTATGCATTGTCGCAAACGCAGTCAAATCATGTCTTCTTCTATATATGAATTTTATTCATACTACCTATACAAATATTGCTTTGTCTATCAAATAACCAAAAGTTACATTGAATTTGTCAGCGAATTTAGGTTGTGCAATCTAGATTTCTTGGTTGAATTAGTCGAGATTTTACAAGCTCCTCTCTAGTTCCACATCACCCATTCAGGTGATTCTACTGGAGGAAGTAAACTTCTAATCTTCAACTTTACTCTGTAATTAACCTTCATCAGTTGCGGCGGAATCAATATTGATAACTGCTGCAAGCAAATAAGTTTGTCTATCCTACTTTTTTGCAGCACAATCTGAAATTCATTCTATCTTGAAGCGGGAGAAAATTATTATGGAAACTTCTGAGAATTGTTTTGAAAAAAAAAGGTTAGAAACTATTTACGCCCAAAAGGAGCAGAAGCCTGTTCAGGAGACTAAAGTATTTTCTATTCTGAATAGTGTTTGGCAGCGTTTAGTTACATTCTTGACTCAAGAGCCAGAGATAAAAGTTTGGAAGAAGTCCGACCGCTTTGGAAATATCTGGTGGGAAGTTTACGATCCTTTTAGCGGCAGCTCTGCAACTTTTGGTTGTGAAGTTGATATGCTGGAATGGGTTGAAAAAAGGTACTACGGAAACAATAAGTCAATGTTTTAAAGAAAAGCAAAACATTGGAATCCGGGGACTTTTATCTTCCAGCTAGATTTTCTGGGGAAGCGCTTTTAAAGCGAAACAAAAAGAGTAACACACCAGGAAAATATTCTCAACGTATTGCACAACCCCTAGCTAATGCTGGGGGTTTTTGGTGGAAGCGATCGCTCCCTCTCACCCCAACTGAATTTATTTCTGGCGGTTATGAATCGTCTTCAATTCCCATCGTCAAATCTAGAGTCGCACGAGCAACAGCGGCGTGTTCTTCGGCAATATCGGGAGGAGGAGTGGTGATATTTTCGTTTTGACCTTCGACTAGCAGCTTAGGTTTATCGTTCTCTTCCGGTTTCAGAGTTGAGTTATCTAGATTAGCTTGCTCATTTTGGGGAGTCAGTTTCTCATCTGTCATAAGCGTTCTTTTTGCGAAGTATCTTCGATCTCGTTATCGCTTAACCGCTAAGGTCAATCCATCTGCTATGGGGACGAGACTGATAGAAACTCGTTCGTCGCGGTGCAATTTTTCGTTCAAAGCTCGGATATTCTGGGTACTGTTGTCCCGATCTTGAGGATCGGCAACTCGTCCACTCCACAAGACATTATCGATAGCAATTAAACCACCGGGACGCACCAGCTGGAGCGATCGCTCATAATACCCGTCATAATTACTCTTATCGGCATCGATGAACGCAAAATCAAACGTTTGTGCCTCCCCTTGTGCCAATAGCCGATCCAGCGTTTCCAGCGCCGGTGCGATTCGCAGATCGATCTTGTCCGCCACCCCAGCTTCCTGCCAATAGCGCCGCGCTACCGAGGTAAACTCTTCACTGACATCACAAGCAATAATCTTCCCGTCTGGGGGAAGTGCCAAAGCTACGCACAAGGAACTGTAGCCAGTAAAGACGCCCACTTCCAGGGTTTTCTTTGCCCCCATTAGCTGAACCAACAGCGCCATAAATTGCCCTTGTTCTGGGGAAATCTGCATCCTGGCGTAGGGATGATTTGCCGTTTCTTCCCGCAGACGGCGAAGAATCTCTGGTTCTCGCAAGGATGAAGAAAGTAGGTAATCGTAAAGCTGGTCATCTAACCCTAGGGCCTTTTTTGACATGATGGATTTAGAACTCGAAGAACGCACACAGCCTATCCTATCGTTCTGGTTGTGATACGTAGGAAATAGAGGAGAAGTTAAACGCCATGCTGCGAATTATTTTGACAGTGATTTTGCTGGGACTGCTGACAGCTTGCGGCATTGGTGTACCCGCACCAGGTGGTCAACTGGTACAGAAAGCGATCGCGCTTCAAGTCAGCCAAACCCAAAAGCAGCTGAGTCAGCAGTTATTCCAGCAACCCTCTAGCTTTGAAATCGCTCAAATACGAGTGACTCACGAGGAACCTTTGTTGATTCAAAAGTTACCTGCCTACCACATCCAAGGCACCTACAACTTTACCCTGCAACGTTCCAACCATCAGGTAACTCAACAACAAAACCACTTTGATATCTACTTGCAACGCCAAATCGAAGGTAAAACTTGGCGTCTGGCGATTCCCCAATCTACTAGCACAAACACTGAACCGACTTGGCGCACTTGGTTGATTCAATAAACTGATTTTGAGCCATCAATATTTAATAAATTTCTGTTTATCCGGTCCCATCGTTTTCTGCAATAACAAAAAAACCAAATGCTTCAATTAACGCTTCCATACAGCCTGTACTGCCATAGGGATAGGCGTAAGAGTAAAATTCAAGCCTAGCTTTATCCGCAGAAATCATCCGACAGGCAGTTAGTTGGTACTCACCATCTTTGAAGGCATAAATCATAGACTCAAAATCCCACGGAGTTTCTAGGCTAGGGTCAGTCCACCTCTGTTCCACAGGAGTGGCAAACCAGCGACGGTAATGTTCAACCCGTTCTTCTTCAGTAGGCCACCAAAAATGGGATAATGCTTCATCATCAAAAAAGGTCAGCCAATCTTTGTCATCGCGCCATAAATTTGCATCTTTGTCTTTCTTAATCTCATAAAAAACTCGACAAAGGGCATCGAATCGGTCCCGCTTATTTACTTGAAACTTCACAAATTCACCAATCTCATCCTTCATTTTCTTTCCTTCGCGTTCTTTGCGTCTTCGCGGTTAAAAAATCCAACTCATGTGAAAGTTGCCAAACTATCACAAACCGCTCTATTACCGCAGCTATCTCCAGCCACGATTGAGGCAATTCCTTCAGGCAGAGATGACTGAGATGTATTTCAACTTTATTGGTTTCAGCGTGGGATTAGTGGTTTTAGTGCTGGTCGCTTTTGGTGTAGTGCAAGGCTTAAATGTGCCAGCAGGTAACTTTATCGATTGGGTAATTGGTGCGGCGAGTTTTTGGTGGCTGCTGGTGATTGTGACAGTTCCGTGGAATATCCACTTTGACGCGAAAGAAGTCATTGCAGAAGCAGCACTGTCAACCGAAAAGGGAATTGCGATTGATGAGAAACAAGTTAAGTATGCCAAAGCGATCGCAAATCGGTCATTTTGGGTAGCGATCGCGCTCCATTTTCTCTCTGCTGCTGGTCTTTATACGCTAGCTGTAACCGGCATCAGTGCCGTTGGATACGTCAGTTCCGGTGCCGCTTTACTATTAACGGCTTTGCGTCCCGCCGTGCGAACCTATGAATATTTAGCCGCCCGGTTGTCGATGATTCGCCAAGAATTTCAGTATCCCCGCCAAGATATTTGGGAACTCCGCAACCGCTTTGATAATTTAGAGTATGCCGTCAGGCAATTAGAAGCGCAAATGAATCCTGAAGATCCATATTCTTTTGTCGCCACTCAACAGCGAGCGGGCGATGAAACTCGCAAAGAATTAGCCCGCGTGAATGCCACAATTGAAGAACTGCGAGCCACAAACCAAGCCGATCACGAGCGCTTATCCAGAGAAGCGAAAAATGCGATCGCTCAACTCAGCGCAGATGGGCAATTTCTCGACCACGTCCGCGAAATTATCCGCTTTTTCAAAACCGCCTAATCAGAAGAGAGGGAGAGGGCTGAGGACTGAGGGCTGAGGGCTGAGGGCTAGGGGTGAGGACTGAGAAGGGGGAGAGGTTTGAGGGCGAGTAGAAGCACGCGAGATATGAAACAGTAAGAGAGTTGAAGTTAACTTATTGCGCCCAAGGCTAAAGTGTTGAATCTGGAGTTCTGTTGTCTCTCCCTTATCCCTTGTTAATACCTCAGCCCTCACCTCCCTCATTCACGCCCTTATCTAGGGGTTTTTTGTGAACTGGAGCCTCTCCCCTCCTCAGCCCTCAGTCCTCAGCCCTCAGTCCTCAGTCCTCTCCCCTCTCCCTTCTCCCCTACTCAATCCTTACAAGAATCCCGCTGACTCATACAGCCTTCTGAGAGTTGCCTCAATCTTAGTCCCGTACTGCGGATCTGCTGCCCACCGTCCACTCAACTGAGAAATCAGCGGCGCGACGCCCCGCGTCACAAAGCGAAAGCGCGGATCGACCAGTTCCTGCACCAAAGGCTCTAAACTCGCGTAAGCTTTCAAGTGTTGGATATGGGCGCGGACACCAATTCTGGCGCTGGGGAAGGTCGCGCTCTCAGAAGCTCCGCCGATCGATCCCAAAGCGGCAAAATTATTTTGGCTGGGCTTAATGTCACCCCCAAAGCGCAAAAAGCCGGTTTCTACACACATTTGACAGAAAGCAATGTCATAGTTGACACCCTCAATTGTGGCTTCTTCCCGGTAAAGTTTGGGTAAGTCGGGAAACTGGGCAAGGGCGTTCTCGTTATTGGCTTTGAGGAACATAATCATCTGTACCTCAGACGTATTTCCATATCCCATAATCCGATCTAGTTGACCGGGACAGATGGGTAAAATGGAGCGCAAAGACAGGGTGCGGGTGGCGCTATCCCAACCAACCGAGATATTAAAAGGTCGAAGTTCAATGGCTTTAACATAGACGACACCTCGGTAGGACACTCGGCGGACTGAGGTGTTATTTGTCAAGTCAATTGCGAGCCTGTCCACTAGGTCAATAGGGATGTAGGCGTTGCTATTGATGAGAACGCCCTTCTCCCCGTAGACCTGGTTATTAATGTTGATATTGATGGAAGGATAGGTGGGGGAAGTGCCAGGATCGGGGGTGGGAGTACCGCCTCGGCTCCAAGATGCCAATCCGTCCGCAATTCCTAGCGCGATGTCGCGGCGGCGATTCTGAATTAAGAATCGATCATCCGGGTTGGTGAGATAGCCAACTTCCATCAGCAGGGAGGGAATAAAAGTGTCGCGGCAGAAGCTCAAACGTCCGACGCCGGTGGCGGTGTCTGGCTTGACTCCCCGGCTGGGCAGCTGGGGAACGCGGCGCAAAAGCGCCAAAAGTAGCAGTTCGGCATTCTGCTTGCGTTCCTCGTTGCTGGAAATGTAGAAGACCGTAGCGCCACGAGTCGCTGGGTTAGAATAGGCATCGGCATGGATTTCTAGCGCCACGTCGCCGCTCCGAGAGCGGGCGTTGATCCAGGAAATCGACTGCGTTGAAGTCTGGTCATCTGGGACAGAAAGAACTTCAAAACCCCGCGATCGCAGTTCGGGTACAATCTGGTCGCGCAGCAGAATCATCTCTTGAGCCTCTGTGGTGCCACCTGCTTGCCCTCCTGGCTCTCCAGCACCATGACCGGCTGAAATAAAAATTCGTCCCATCTTGAAGGATTCCCCCAGCGCTAAAAGTAATCTATATTAATCAACCACGATAAGGATTTCCGGGTGCTACGGCTAGTCCAACTTAACGCTTCCTCTTTGAGAACAGCGAATAAATTGTTCCAGACACATATATTAATGGGTACTAAGAAGAAGAAACTGTAAGATTTTCGGTATGGTAGAGCTGGAAATCATCAATTCATCCCCATAGATGAACAAAATCGTTGAAGTCTTACCAGATAAAACGGCGCTGATTGAGCGATCGCTCCAAGTGTGCGTTGAGCAAATTCACGCCACAATCGAACAGCGATCGCTCTGTACTATCGCCTTGTCCGGTGGTAGCACCCCCAAGCCGTTGTATGAAGCGATCGCGACCCAAAATTTGCCTTGGGATAAAATTCACATATTTTGGGGCGACGAACGCTACGTGCCGCCAGACCATCCCGATAGTAACCAAGGGATGGCGCGGAGTGCATGGCTGGATAAAGTAAATATCCCAGCCGCCAACATCCACCCCATGCCAACCGATGAAGCCGATCCATCTGTTGCAGCGGATAAGCACGAACAACACATCAGGGAGTTTTTTCAAGTTCAACCCGGTGAATTTCCAGCGTTCGATCTCATTTTGTTAGGGATAGGAGACGACGGACACACAGCTTCTCTGTTTCCCCACACAGAAGCATTGAATGTACGCGATCGCCTGATTACCGTCGGCAACAAAGATGGGCAACCCCGGATCACCTTCACGGCACCCCTAATTAACCATGCTCGGTGTGTCATATTTGTGGTTGCCGGTGCGAGTAAACGACCTGCTCTCGCTCAGGTTTTTGCTCCTACCGCTGACGACCAAACCTATCCCAGTCGGTTAATCCAGCCCCAAGGCGAACTTTGGTGGCTTTTTGATGAGGCTGCCGGTCTTGAATTAAGCCGGTCTTGAACTAGCCGGTCTTAAACTAAAAAGTTAAGACGCCTCGCCATTCAGACTATATTTGAATTTCCACCTTCCACTCCCATCTCTAGGAGGGATACAGCCTGCAAGGAGGTTTTATGATTGTCTGCCCGAATTGCAATCACCAAAATCCTGATGGAGCAGCCCAGTGTGAGGCTTGCTACACCCCCTTACCCGCCACCACCGCTTGTCCCAACTGTGGCGCACCCGTCCAAACCGACGCTACCTTCTGCGGTCAGTGTGGTTCTAACCTGCGACCGAGCAGTCCAGGTGAGGTAGGGGCATCGACAGGACTAGACCCGTTCCCCGGCGTACCGGACTTAATGGCACCCGATCCGCTGGTGGCACCCGATCCTTTAGTGGCTAGCCCTCAATCATCAATGCCCAGCTCTAGCCCGGATGTACCCGCTCCGGTGGCACCCGTTCCAGCTACAGTGGTCAGTCAGCCACCCGCACAGGAGCAAGCAAGCGTTACCCCCCCGGCGGCTTCTAGCAGCACTCCACCCGCGTCCGCAGCAACTTCTGGTAGCTCAAAAACGCAGCTACAGCAGCAGAATGCCCGTTTGCTGCACGTCCAAACGGATACGATGATTGAATTGCCAGCACAACTGTCGGTGATTCACATCGGCAAGCCAAACGACCAGATTCCACCTGATATTGATGTTTCAGGATTCCCCAATTCCGAGATTGTTTCTCGGATTCATGCGGATATCCGCGTGGAGGGAGACGCCTTCTACATAGAAGACGTTGGGAGTGCGAATGGCACCTACATTAACCATAACCCCCTGCCTAGCGGCAATCGGCACCGTTTAAGAACCGGCGATCGCATTGGTCTAGGCAAAGGCGACAAGATGACCTTCTTGTTCCAACTCTCTTAATCCCAGAGGCTGTTCGATGCGATCGCAAAGCCTGAAAAGCCTGCTGTATCAACTCTTGGGGTGAGGGGTCATGGCAATTGCAGACTGTTTTTTTAAGTGATAGGCTTGAGGGAAACAATTCGGCATCGGACTCAGGTTTATGTAAATTCCACAGTTATATAAACCTGTGATGGGAGAAATTGGGAATCCCGGCGAATCAATTCGGGGGATACACCGACTTGACCCCCTCATGATACGATGCCATTGGTAACACCCGTGGGTGCCTTGGAACTAAAAACGCGAAACCCAGGTGGAACGAGGTCAAAAGGGTTTACAATTCCATCTGCCCACGTTCTACCCATTCGCGGTCTGACTCCAGTCATTGGGGGATTCATTTCAATTCATTGAATGGAGGAAGTCACGTCAGTTGACAGTGTTACGAGTCCCAAGCCTAGAGACGGAAATCTTTAGAATATGTAACATCGGTGATTACCCTGACCCTGCTGCATCCTATCCAATCTATACCAGTTCAGAATTGGACTTTTGAACCCGAATCAGTAGTAATTCGGATTGGACGGTCAACCGAGAATGATGTCATTCTTTACAGTGCGGTTGTTTCTCGACACCACGTCGAGATTCGGCGTAGTGGTTCCGATTGGGAAGTTGTTAGTTTAGGTGCCAACGGCACCTATCTCGATGGAAAACGCATCGACCAAGTGCCGGTGGTCGATGGGATGATTATTCGCCTCGCCAGCTCCGGCCCCCAAATTCAAATTCGGATTGGCTCGGCAGAAACTAAGGCAAGGCTAAATACGGTTGCAGGTAAGCAATCGGTCACTCGAAAGTCTGAAGAGAAATCCAGAGATAGAGAGACTTTCATAGATGCCCGTTCGCTTGAACCAGATGAAAAGAATCAACCAAGCGTGAAGCTGGTTGCTGCTTTGGAAAATCTTGGTAAATCTAAAAAATTACCCTAGGGTTGCCAAGATTTTGTCCTAGGTCTTTACCATCGCAATTCAAGGGTTGTATGGAATACATCCGTAGGGGCATGGCAATCAAAAAGCCCCTACCTAATGGGCGCGGTTAAAACGTAGAGCCGCGATATCTTCCACTCAACTTAAGAAACGCTATAAACAGGTATTGAGCTAGCAATAAGCGAAAATGCCAGTAAAATGCCTATCTCACCACAATGCTATCTCTCAGACAGCAACGGATTGCCGATCTGGAGATAGCATTGATTTTGGCTTGAATTGAAATGGGGGCAGAGGGACTTGAACCCTCACGACCTTTTACGGTCAACGGATTTTCATTCTCTCGCAGCTTTCGCTACTGTCTTTTACGACTTTGAGAATTGGACTCTCCCTTTACCCTCGGCTTGACGTTAGGGTAGCTCCCGTCGAGTCTCTGCACCTTCCAAAGAGTTTTGAAGTTTGGTTTTTGAGTTTTGAGTTTTAAATTCACTCAGTCCTCAGTTTTCAATCTTCAAGCACTGACTTTGGCTTGGCTCAGGATTGCCATGTCTGTTGCCAGATTTAGGTTTCCCTGAATTTGAGAGCCGTCACTTGACAGATTTCTCCATCAAGGCTCAGTTTTCTAAGTCCGTAGCGTCTGCCATTCCGCCATGCCCCCCCGATGGGGAGAAGTGTCGTTACGTATCTTCTACAAAACTAACTTCATTGTCTATTGCACCATTAAATGGGGACTTTATGCAACTATTCCTTTAGTAGTCTCACTAATTAAGCGGCTGATTCCAGCAAACGGTAAAATATGGACAGTTCGTCGGGTGTCTAAACGGATAGTTCTCTGTTGGGAGACTTTTTGTGTTGATATCCGCGCCGGGACGCCGGTACTCGCGCTCGTTCTTCTACCGCCAGAAAAAATTATGATGGTTGCGATATTGTATCTAGTTTTGAGTGGAGCCTACCTGGTAGTGATTCCCTTCGCCCTGTATGCCTACCTGCAACAGCGTTGGTATGTGGCTAGCTCCTTTGAACGGAGTTTCATGTATTTCCTGGTTTTCTTTTTCTTCCCAGGTTTGTTGCTCCTCAGCCCATTTTTGAATTTTCGACCCAAGCGGCGGCAAGTTCAGAGTTAAGGTTTGTCGTTGGGTAAGCGCTAAATGCGACGAATTGACATCATTGGAATTGGCATCGGCGTCTTTGCCGCCGGTGGAATTGTGTATTTGCTGTTGCTGGTGGCTGGGCTAGATAGCCTGGAAGCGGGGATTTGGAGTCAAGTTTTCCTAGTGGGCGGGTTGGTTGGCTGGCTGCTGACCTACCTGTTCCGAGTCGGAACGAAACGGATGACCTATAACCAGCAGCTCAAAGACTATGAAGAAGCCGTTTTACAAAAGCGCCTGGAAGAATTGACGCCAGAAGAACTGGCTCAGCTGCAAGCTGAAATCGAACGGGAAAACAAATTAAAAAAATAGCTGATAGCCGTTAGCGGTCAGGTGTGTAGGGGCACGGTAATGCTGTGCCCGTATAAGAGCCTGTAGTTTCTTGTTTGCCCCTGACTGCTGATCCGTGAATTGCTAACGCCCGAAGTGCCACTGACCACTGACCACTGATTTTTGACAAATGACTTCAATTTCCGAGTGCTTTGAGTCTCTCGCGCGTCGCTCTGAATGTGCCTTAATTCCCTTTATCACAGCGGGAGATCCGGATCTGGAGACCACGGCTAAGGCGTTAAAAGTTCTTGATGCCGCCGGTGCTGACATGATTGAACTGGGCGTTCCCTATTCAGATCCGTTGGCAGATGGACCCACGATTCAAGCTGCCGCGACTCGCGCCTTGCAACGGGGAACCCGCTTGGAACAGGTAATAGAGATGGTATCCGGGGTTAGCAAAGAGGTGCGATCGCCTATCGTCCTATTTACCTACTACAACCCGATTCTAAACCGAGGCATTGAACCGTTCTTCAAGCAGATTGCGAATGCTGGGGTGCGGGGATTGGTCGTGCCAGATTTGCCCTTGGAGGAGTCTTCCAATCTGCTGCAAACTGCTGCCAGTATGGGAATTGATGTAGTTTTATTGGTAGCGCCTACCAGTTCCCCAGAGCGAATAGAAGCGATCGCGCGTCAGTCTCAGGGATTCATTTACTTGGTGAGTGTCACTGGCGTAACGGGAATGCGCTCTGGACTGGACTCGCGGGTGCAAGATATCCTCAAGCAGATCCGAAGCGTTACGGATAAGCCCATTGGCATTGGGTTTGGCATCTCCGAGCCAGAACACGCCCGTCAGGTGAAAGACTGGGGGGCAGATGCTGCAATTGTCGGGAGTGCCTTGGTGAAACGTTTGGCAGAAGGAACACCCGAACAGGGACTCGATGCGATCGCTGAGTTTTGCCGGAGTTTGAAAACGGCGATTACAACCTAACCCCGTTTGTAAAGTAGTGAGTTTTAAGTGATGAGTTTTTTAATTCAAAACTCATCACTTAAAATTTTTGTCCGCCCAATTACCGATTAAATAACTAATCGCCACCCCTGATTTTGGCGAGTAACATGGGCGCGATCTCGGTGACGGGCAAAACATACTGTGCTGCACCGAGGGCGATCGCTTCTTTTGGCATTCCAAACACCACACAGCTTTTCTCATCTTGGGCAATGGTAACGCCACCGGCACGAGCGATCGCTTCCATCCCTTCCGCACCGTCTCTACCCATCCCAGTCAACAATATCCCCACCGCTCCTTGACCGTAGAAACTCGCCACCGACTTAAAAGTAACCGTGACAGAAGGGCGATGTCCCCCCACCGGCGGGGCGGCAGAATGGCAAAATCTGCCTTGAGTATCCAATTCTAAATGCAGCCGTTCCGGTGGAAAATAAATCGTTCCCGCTTTTGGTATTTCCCCAGCACGGGCAATTTTTACCGGCAAACGACATTCCAACCCTAACCAATCCACCATTCCCTGCAAAAAACCCTCGCTGATGTGTTGAATACAAATCACTGGGAGAGGGAAATTCGCTGGCAGATGGATAAGAATGTTGTATAAAGCTTGCGGCCCTCCAGTAGACGCGCCAACTACCACGATTTTGGATTTTTGATGGGGGATTTTAGCTTGAGAATTTATCGTCGAAAATTTAAAATCCAAAACTGGCTTCTTCCGATACTGGGTAAAGACACTCACGCCAGCGAGGATTTTAATCTTGCCAATTAACTCCTGTTTTACCAACTCATAATCCGATCCCGCACCACCACGAGGCTTGGGAAAAATATCCACTGCCCCCGCCTCTAAAAGCCGGAAAACATTTTGCCTATCCTCTTCCTGTACCGAAGTGCTAATCACCAGAATCGGACGAGGATAAGTTGCCATAACCTCAGAGATAAATTCCAGACCGTCCATCTGTGGCATATGTAGGTCTGTGCAAATCACCTGTGGCAAACAAGAAGGAATCAATGCCAATGCTTCCCGACCCGTTTGAGCCATTCCCACTACTTCAATTTCTGGTGAGGATGACAGAATCCGTTTCAGCACTGCCATTGCAATCGCAGAATCGTCTACTAATAAAACTCGAATTGGCATTTTGTTCATTGCTAATTGCTAATTATTCAAAAGCCATTAGCGATTAGCGATTAACTACACAAGTCTTCTTAAGGTTTCTAATAATATTTCTTGGTTAAAAGTGCCTTTGGTAATGTAAGCATTCGCACCAGCTTCTGCACCTCTGCGTTTATCTTCATCTGAAGCCAGAGATGTCACCAGAATGATTGGAATTTCATTATATTCCTTATTCTGGCGAATCTTCGCAGCAAAACCCAGACCGTCCAAATTCGGCATTTGCACGTCGGAAACCACCGCATCAAAAGAACGAGTTTTAAGTTTGTTGAAACCGTCCAATCCGTCCACTGCTGTTACCACTTCATAACCGGCACCCTCCAGAATGCGTTTTTCTTGAGTGCGAATGGCAATGGAATCTTCTGTCAACAAGATTACGGGTTTTCTGGTCTCTTCTGTAATGGGTGCAAACGATTTCACAAGCGGGTTTCGTTTTCGCACAGATTTAATTAAATCTGAAGGATTTAAAATCATGCAAACTTCCCCGGTACCGAGGATAGTTGCGCCAATCACATTGCGAACTCGTTTGAGCAATTTACTTTGAGATTTGAGTACCACATCCTGTTGATCTACCCAGCCATCAACGAATAGTCCCAGTTGATCATCTCCCACTTTCAAAATAATGCAGGGCAGTTGTTCTAAATCGGTAGAAGTCGTTCGTTGTCCGTTGCTACTGGCGACTGGCAATTCCAGCAAATCTGCCAGTCGCGCGACGGAAACCGGGTGTCCATTCACAACAATGGTTTCTCTGCCTTCAATCGTAAAAATTTGATTCTGGGAAATCAACCGCATTGTTTGCACAAACTCCACTGGAAGGGCGTAAGCTTTTCCGCTCACTTCCACAATCAGTACCGGCGCGGTTGCCAGGGTCGTGCCTAAACAGAGCCGAAGCGTGCAGCCTTTTCCAGGTGTTGATTCAACCTCAATGCTGCCTTTGAGACGTTCTACATTGGTGCGAACCACGTCTAACCCTACGCCTCTGCCTGAAACCTCGGTCACAAAAGTCCGCGTTGAGAAACCAGGGGCAAAAATCAACGAGTGAATTTGAGCCGGTGTCATGGCTGCAAGTTCTTCTTCCCGGCAGAGTCCGCGTTTGAGAGCTGTCTGCTTAATCTTTTCGATGTCTAATCCTTGCCCATCATCCTTAATGGCGATCGCAATATTTGTGGCAGTTTGGTAGCTTTTGATCTGAATAGTAGCGGTACGCGGCTTTCCCTGCGCTTCCCGCTCTGCTGGTGTCTCAATACCATGATCGACGCAGTTGCGAAGGATATGCATCAAGGGGTCTTTCATTTCTTCCAAGATGCGCTTGTCCGCTTTGGTTTCGCCGCCTTCAATGACCAGATTGACTTCTTTATTTTGCTGTCTGGCTAAATCCCGTACCATCCGGGGAAATAACTGAAAAATGGTGGATAGGGGCAACAGGCGGAGAGTGCGAATGCCTTCTTCCAAGTCACCGGCAATGGTGTCCAGTCTGGCGGTATCTTCATAGATGGCATCTCTTAACTGGTTGATCAGAACTCCCAGGCGCTCATCGAAGTCCTGTAGAGGCTGGCTTCCCCCGTTCATACTGTAGGAGTGTCCCCCCAACGGCGCTGTAGAGATGGGGTCTCTCCGCCCGTTCTGAGGGGAAGCAGTGAAACTTACCGCTTGCCTGTCACCTGTTATCTTTTCTTTGTTTAGGCTCAGGGCTGAAGTTTTCTGCACGCTTAGACGGCTCGACTCCTCCCATAGCGTCACGATTTCCTCAATTTCAGCGAGTCGATGGGCAATGCGGATTTTGGTAACGGTGAGTTCGCCTGCTTGGGTCAGCAATGCATCAAGATTGCGGGTTTCGACGCGAATCGTTTCAATGCGGTAGGGTTCGCCGAGGGCAACGGGGGGGGAGTTTGGGTGTTGAGAGCCGTTGTGCGAAAAGTTGGGTGGACTGTCCTTACTGTTGGGAGCATCAGGGGCAGGTTTGACACCCACCTCCACTGGTGTGAGGGATGCGGGTGTTTGGAGAAATGTTGTCTGTAATACTTCTATGTTGGCGGATGTTTCGGGCAGTTCGGAAGTTATATCCGGGGAAAGGGTTTCTTGCTCAATTGCTTCCTCATGTTCTGGCTGAACTGCTTCCTCATGTTCTGGCTGAACGCCTTCTTGGTCTAAATAATTCTGATTATTCTGATTCGCTGGAGTTGTAAATTCAGCTCCCATCATGTGGGCGAGGACGAGAAAGGTGTTGATACCTGTGGGTTCCCCGGTGACGGCTTCGCAGACCAGTTTGCGAATGGCATCTAAGCCTTGATAGAGGCGATCGCATATTGCAGATACCAGTTGTGTCTCGCCACGTTTGACACCTCCCAAAATATGTTCCAGCTGATGGGTGAGAGTTTCCACATCGCGCACGCCCAGCATTCGAGCATCACCTTTGAGACTGTGGGCTTCCCGCAATAATTCTTCTAGTCGAGCTTCGTCGTTGGGGTACTTTTCTAAATGCAGCAACCCATCATCAAGTTTCTGCAAATGTTCTTCGCTGGCAATTTTGAATAAATCTCGGAGTTCGTCGTCTTCTATCATCATGGTTAACTGAGAAGCTTTTAGCTTTCGATTCTTAGTTTTAGAGATAATTAGCCGTAATTTTTTGGGATATTTTTAAGCGAATATAGCAATCCTGATTGAATAGTGAAATTTTCTTTTGTTAACGAACCGCGTTGGCGGAGCCTGTGCCTTAGCGCTTAGACGCTCTAGCAAAGCAGAGGGAAGATCAGGACGCCAAGTAAGAGAGAAAAAGGAGCAGATAATTTTACGACTCTTGCACGGATTGCTATAGGATTCGCTACACCACTGACTTGAGGCTCAGAGCCGCTTCATTCAGTCTTTGGATGCCGATTTTAGTTTGAGTAATGCCACTGGCATTTTCTTTAGCTGCGACATTAAGGTTGCTCATTGCATCAACGACTTGTTGAATCGCGATCGCTTGTTGTTTGGCAGAAAGCGAAATTTGTTGACTGTTTATGGCGATATTTTCGATTGCATCAGCTACGCCGGTGAATGCTTGTGCTGTGCCCTGAGCGGTTTTCACCCCAGCTTCCACCGTTTTCGTCCCTTCATCCGTCACCATCACCGTGACATTGATCGCGTTTTGAATATCGCTAACGAGGACGTTAATCTTTCCGGCAGATTTCTTACTTTGTTCTGCCAGTTTGCGAATTTCTGCCGCCACTACCGCAAAGCCTTTGCCGTGTTCGCCAGCTCGAACAGCTTCAACGGCTGCATTCAGTGCCAGCATATTCGTTTGGTTGGCTAAGTCACTCACCAATCCAGAGATATTGCCGATTTGATTCGTTTGCTCGGATAGACGGAGAATTTGAGAAGCGATCGCTCCCACTCTATCCTTGAGCAGCGCCATTTCCTCCAAAGTTCGCCCGACAGCTTGGCTTCCACCCTCCGTCAGCGAAAGCACCTGCCGCGATCCAGTTGCTGCTGCCTCGGCTTGCTCTGCTGATTGCTGAGATGAAGCACCCAACTCATCCATCGTGATCGTGGTTTGATTCACAGACGCCGCTTGTTGAGCTGCCGTGCGTTCTTGTTGCTCTACTGTGGCAGCAATTTCTGATGAAGAAGTGACAATCGTGTTGACAATGCCAGATATTTTGGCACCCAGCGGCTTAGCAATCGTGATGCTGAAGAAAACACCAAAAATAATCGCAGTCAGGGGGCCAAGAATCATCCCAACAAACACCCAAAAAGAGGTTTGAGCCACATCTGTTTCTGCTGCCTTCTGGGCTGCTTCCCCAAAGTTCTGGTTGTATTCCACAACTGCTAGCACCGATTCTGTGGCTGTGTTAAATGAGTTTAGTTCTTCATTTGCTGCCAGTTCGCTAAGTTCGTCCAGCAGGGCATCCGCCGCTTTTGCCCGTGCAAATTCTGGTGAGGTCTGCCTCTCCTGACTTACAAGCTCAGCCAGCCGATTCGCAGGATCTAAGACGCCCTGTTTGGCAAATTGTTGATAAATGTCCAGGAATCTTTCATGGTCTTGCTGCCACCTTTTCCAGTCCCCAAGAAATTTTTGATAGAGCTTTTTTTCGTCGGCAGTCTGTGAAATTGACTCATATTGTTTAAACCCTTCATCAATCTGCGCTTTAGCATTTTTAATTCTATTCAATTCAAACTGGCGATTTTCGGTTTTCAAAAATGTATTGAGTAGCGCTCGTTCCGATGACTGGATTTGGGTTTGTCCTTCATTGATTTTCCACAATCCAGTTACGCTAGGCAAAGTATTATTCCCCAGTGTATTAATATGGTCGCCCAGCCGAGTAGCTCCGCTCCAACCTACGAGAGCAACCACTAATACAATTAGACCCATTAGTAAAAATGAGCCGATTAATCGAGATTGTAAAGATAAATTTTTAAACATCAGACTTATCCTGCATTATTAAATTCGACGATTGGGTAAAGATTGAAGGCAGCTTTGTTCAGATTTTGGCGCTAAGTTTGATTTTGCTCGTACTAGTATTTTTTTGTTTCCTCAGTCAAGCCACCATGACTCGCTGGATAGCGATCGCTTAGGGCGATACAAGGAGTGAGAGAAAGCCAGTAACTCAAAATACTGTAGCTAATTTACCCGTTTTATGACTTTTCGTTTTTAAATTTAATACACCTAGAGGATTAGTATAAATACTGGTGATAAATTCTTCTTAGGGTAGGTTCTCCTAAAAAATTGAATTGCCAAAGAGAGGATTGTTTAGGAAATGTAAAATTTCTTAGTCAAACTTGCCCCTAACATCTCTATAATCCACCAAGAAAATACTCTTTGGAATTTTTTTAAAAATCTATACATACTTAGTCCTGTGTTAGAACGGCTCTTATTATTAATCCCTCTTTTGCTCTAGGAGTGTTAAGAGTTTAAAAAACTTAAAATATAGAAATGATATTTATTCACGTTGCCAACCAGCCGCGTACAGATTAACCAAATGACTGCCTTGAATCTCAACGCAGCTTTGTTGAGGTTTTAAGTGCCAATCAGTTGAGTAATGCCGCAAGCGGTGTCTTTGGCTTGCTGATTGGGAGCCTTCAGCGCTCCAACAACCTGTTAGATAGCGGCTTTCGCTCTTCTCTTCTCAGCATCGCTGCCCCTTCTAATGTTAGCGATGCCGCCTGGGTTGCTTTCTCAGCCAGCATTAAAGCTTTCTGGGCAATGGAATTTAACAACTAATCACACTTCTTCATCAACCATCAACCCTGCTTGCATCAGGATTTTGGGTAAATCTAAAATAGCTATCATCTTTTCGCCGTAAGCAACCGTTCCTCGGAGGTATTCTTCATTAACAGAACGGGCTGCGGCAGGTACTGGCATCATCTCCGTTAGGTGCAAATACATCACATCCAATACCTCATCAACTATCAAACCAGCCACCAGATCGTCAATGCAAGCAACCATCGCCTTCGCGGTATTCTCTAAATTACCCAATGGTAAATTTAATACCCCACGAATATCGATTAATGTCAAAATCTCACCCCGCAAATTCATATTGCCGACAATATAAGCTGGGCAACAAGGAATCGGAGTAACTTTGCGAATATCAGTAAATTCGCGCACGTTCCCCAAATCTACCCCAAAATATTCACCATTTAAATTAATCACTGCCATCGGGCGGCTTCCCGTAAAATCTTGGTTCTCCGCTTGTCGCCTTAAATTTTCTGCCCGTTCCTGGAAAATCGCTATTTCTTCTGAGGTTTTATTGGAGAAAAATAGGCGTCTCTCTTTGGGAGAACCAAAGGCAATATCAGCTTTTGTTTCTGGATTTAGCGATGTTTTTCCTGTAATTAATGTTTCAATTTGTTCTGTAGATTGGAGGAGCCTTTCCGGGTTTAGTAACATCACGATATCTGCCTCTAGATTGGCAATCCCCGTAACAAAATGGGGTTGATTCGCGATTTTTCGTTTATAGGAAAAATCTGCCGCGATCGCATTAGTGTAAATCTTCTGCACGTCATGAACTTCATTGACAATAATGCCAAATCTAAATCCCTGACATACCAGAACAATTACACTATCCGTAAGGCGATATTCTGGGAATCCGTACCCCAGGCGAAAATGAAGATCCATGACTGGTAAGATTTCACCCCGGAGATTAAGCACTCCTACCATTTCAGGCGGTGCTTCTACGATTGGCGTTAACTCTGGGAGAAAGAAAATCTCTTGTACTGAAAATGCTTCTACTCCATAAAGGGAAGCATTCAAGCTGAAAATAATATATTGTTTATATTCCATAGAGATTATAACTGTGGTTGGAACATTTTTTGGATGTGTACGATCAATTCTCCAACGGTCATTTTTTCTTGGGATTCAACTATCGATTCTTGAGGTAATTTTTTTAAAATTCCTAAAGCAACTGTTCGCATTTTTAAAGCTCTAGAAAGATTTCCTTCTAGTTCGTAAATGCCGCTAATTTCCAGATATGCCAAGATAGAGGAAGGCACTAAGTAAATGATTTTTTTCAATAAACTTTTAGCTTCTTCAACATCCCCTCGTTCTTCCGCAATATGGGCGAGTAGGTATAAAGGTTTTTCAGAAAGAGAATCGATTTTAAGTGCTTGTTGGCAGTAGTGAACTGCCTTGCCATATTCACCTAAGTTGGCATATATTTGAGCCATCAGATAGTAAGAGTCAAAGTTTTTGGGTGCCAAAGCGATCGCTTGCTCTGTTTTTTGAATTGCTGAGGGATAATACTTCTGTTTAAAAAGGGTTTTAGCTTCACAGATAAGTGTCTGAAAGCTTGAAGTAGTCGCCGGTTTTTCGCTGAATTCAAGATTAGATAAGCGTTCGCATTCATTGACTTCGTTACTATTTTTTTCTCTTACTTGTACCGGAAAATAATTTTTAGGAACTAATTGTGCAAGTTCTATTTTTACCTTATTTGCCGCTGGGGAAGATGGGCAAAGTATTGGTTCTTCAGTGTCAGAATAAACTTTTACTTTCTTCCTTGAAAGCTTCCCTCCAAACGTCTCCTTAGGGCGTTGATAGATTGTTGATTCGGGAAACGACTCCGTGTGAAGTAAGCTGATATCTATCCCCTGAAGTTCAGCATGAGCCGTCAAAAGATATCCTCCTGGTTGTAAAGTATTGTAAAATTTATTGACAACAAGTGAAATAGCAGGTTTATCAAAATAAACAAAGACATTTCGACAAAGGATTAAATCAATATTTTGAACATCTAAAAATAAATTAGGAAAGGGCGTTTTAATTAAATTGACAGTTTTGAAATTAACCATGTTTTGAATGTTGTTGTTAATTTTCCATTCCGTCCCATGTGGCTCAAAGTAGCAGCTTTGTAGTTTCTGGTCTAACAATCGAAATGACCAAGAACTATAAACTCCTTGTTTTGCTTTATTGATAGACTCTTGATTGATATCTGTTCCTAAAATATACAGATTCCAGCTTTCCCAGTCTGGAATGAGTTCGGTGAGGAGAATAGCTAGAGAATAGGGTTCTTCGCCAGTTGAGCATCCCGCGCTCCAAATTCGCAGGGTTTTCGTTTGCTTTTTAGCGGCTATCAATCGCGGTAAAATTTGATATCTTAATAGAGAAAACTGACCTTTATCTCGAAAGAAGTAACTTTCGCCAATTGTTAACAAATTCGCTAGTTCTTGCCATTCACTCTGACTTTGATAATTATCGATTTCTAATAATTGGTAATAAGCCTCAGGAAGATAGATAGAAATGACGTTCATCCGGAAGCAAATTTTTTCACATAAAGCTTCTCGCTCTTGCGGACGAATCTGTAAGCCTGTATGAGTCCCAATGAGTTGTATAAAACGCTGTATGAGAGCTTCATTAAATTGTCTTTGAAATGACACGGAATCTCCTTCTCATTAAACTTCCCTGGTAGGACGAGTAAATAGCTTACTGAATACAAGAGGGCGATCGCTTTAGCGGCAGATACATTCCTCGGCAAGGGCAACGCTTAGTCATGTTGAGTGGTTACAGGCAAGGAATCATAGGAATTTCAATCCAAAACTCTGCTCCCTGTCCTGGTTCTGACACGCACTTGAGCATTCCGCCATGTTTCTCCACCACAATTTGGTAGCTAATGGATAGCCCCAAACCAGTTCCCTTGCCGACTGGCTTGGTGGTAAAGAAGGGGTCAAACAGACGCTTGATAACGTTCTCTGGCATTCCTGGGCCATTGTCTCGAATCCGAATCACAACGACTTGGTTCTTGGTCATTGGTAATGGATCTTCGGTGATTGGCGTCAGCGACGTGTTAGGGTTTCCAGTCTCTTCCTCATTACCCGTTAGACGATTACGGATTTCGGTGGCGATAGTAATTTTCCTTGGTTCGGGTTGGCTGTCGAGGGCATCAATCGCATTGCTGAGAATGTTCATGAACACTTGATTGAGCTGACCGGCGTAGCAATCGACTAAGGGAAGATTGCCGTACTCCTTCAAGACTTGAATCCCGCCGTAAGCGCCATTGGGTTTCAGACGGCTATGGAGAATTAGCAAACTATTGTCGATTCCCTCGTGGATATCGACCGGCTTCATTTCAGCTTCATCCAGACGAGAGAAGTTCCGCAATGACAAGACAATCTGACGGATGCGGTCAGCGCCCATTTGCATGGAAGATAGCATTTTGGGCAAGTCATCAATGATGAACTCTAAATCAATCTCTTCCTCCTGCGCTTGAATTGCGGGAACGGGATTGGTGTAGTGCTGTTGATAGAGGTGTACGAGATCGAGTAGGTCTTGAATGTAGTCGCTGGTGTGGCTGAGGTTGCCGGTGATGAAATTGACTGGGTTGTTGATTTCGTGAGCAATTCCAGCGACCATTTGACCCAAGCTGGACATTTTTTCAGTCTGAATCAGCTGAGATTGGGCTTGTTTGAGATTGTGCAATGCTTGCTCTAGTTGTTGCGTCTGGGTTTGCGCGGCACGGGCGGCGGCACGACTTTGGGCGTAGAGTTCTGCTTGGTCAATGGCGATCGCTAGCTGATCCACGACGCCTTGCAGTAGCTCAATTTCGCTGTCAAGCCAGGGACGAGATCCACTGCTATGACTACAGACAATCGCGCCTAAATGACCGGCGTGGGTTTTCAAAGGTAGCAGCAGCACCGAACGAACGCCCAAATTGCTCAGTAGAGGTGCGATTTGCATTTCTCCATCCTCGGCATTTAGGCTGCGATCGCTTGTCAGATCGTCAACCCGCAACGTCTGAAGTTTGCGGATTTTGTCGCTCAGGGGATCGAGTTTTTCTGGGGGACACTCGGAGAGCAAACTCGGTCTACTGTCTTCTGCTGTCGCTTCGTGAGTTACGGTCAGACTCGCCTGATTGGACTGCGCCCAGCACCACAAATACTGACATTGGTCAACTTGCAACAAACCGCGAATCTCATTGACGGCGGTTCCCAGAATGGTATCTAGGTCGAGGGAATCTCGAATCTGGCTTGCTAAGCGAAACAGCAAGGCTTCCCGACGTGCCGAGAGGGCTTCTTTCGCCCAAGACCGATCGATGGCGATGGCGATCGCGTTGACGACCCACCCTAAGACTTGATGAACGGCTTCGGTAAAGCGTTGGCTGCTGCATACAGCCATGACGCCCACCAGTCGCTCTTCGACAATCAGGGGATAGGTTGCTAAATAGCTTTCGGGAATTCGCAAACAGCTTTCAGCGACAAAATCATCGTACAAGCGGGCTTCCAACCCGCCCCCAGACCGATAATTACTATCCTGAGTCAGGTAGGGTTGACGAGTTTGAGCGACGAAGCCGACGAGGGTACCGTCTAGAACCTGGTGACGCTGAGCCAACAAATCTTGCCAATACAATTCGCTGTCTCGATCAACCCTTGTCGTTGCTTGCAATTCCAAGCGATTGAGTTTTTGGTTAAATGTCCAGATACAAGCAAAAGTTGCATCGAGATGCTGCACCATTGCTTCCGTACAGTGATTGAGACTTTCCGATAAAGACCCAGCCGCACCCAAAGCAGTACCGATTTCTGCTTCTAGGGTCGAGAGGCGCGATCGCTCCATCAGTGCTGCTTCTGACTGTTTGCGACCTGTAACATCCCGGAAATAAACCGATAGACCATCTTGATAGGGATAGCCCCGCACTTCAAACCACGACTCCAGAGGCTCGTAGAACACCTCAAAGTGAACCGTTACTTGATTGGCAACTGCCCGCTGGTACTCCTGATAAAAATTAGAAGTGACTGCTTCTGGAAACTCATCCCAAATACACTGATTAATCAACTCATCTTTGCTTCTAAATAAAAGCTGCTCTGCCCGCGAGTTCAAATAGGTGAATCGCCACTCGGTATCTAAAGTAAAGAAAGCATCGGTAATACTTTCCAAAATGCTCCGAGTGCGGTTCTCGCTGTTGACAGCCGCCTCGCGTGCCGCCTGTTCTCTCGCCAAAAGCTGGATGCGCTCCTCCTCTTGCCGCTTGCGCTCGTCGATATCCGTGTTCGTCCCAAACCAACTAACGATCCTGCCTTCGTTATCATGCACGGGTACCGCCCGTCCCAAGTGCCAGCGATAGTTTCCCTCAGCCGCATTCAGCAGGCGAAATTCAACTTCGTAAGGCTCTCCCGTAGAGAGAGAATGACTCCAGCGGGCAATACACCCCGGCACATCCTCCGGATGCAGCACATCTTGCCATCCCCAGCCCACCATTTCCTCGAAGGTGCGTCCGAAATATTCTAGAACGCGCTGGTTCACATAATCGAGTGCGCCATCTGGCTGTGCCGTCCATACCTGTTGCGGAATCACTTCAGCTAAAGCGCGAAAGCGCTGTTCGCTCTGCCGCCGTAATTCTTCTGCCCTTTTGCGCTCAGTGATGTCTTGACGGATTGCTACATATTCAACGGGTTTTCCATCGGAATTTAAGACGGGCACAATGGTGGTATCTACCCAGTAACAAGTTTTGTCTTTGGCTCGATTTCTGATTTCGCCATGCCAGACGCTGCCACTACTGATGGTTGCCCACATCTGCTGAAAAAATTCCTTGGGGTGATAGTCAGAATTGACGATGCGGTGATTTTGTCCGAGCAGTTCCTCTTTGGAGTATTGAGAAATTTCGCAGAATTTATCGTTTACATAGTTAATCTTTCCGGTCGAGTCAGTGACTGCCACGATTGAAGATTGAGCGAGTGCAAACTTGATGTCTGCCACTTCTTTGAGGGATTCAGACAGTGCAAATTCAGCTCGCTGACGCTCTTGTTGTGCATGAGCGTCTTTGATGGTAATCATCAAGTATCCGGCAATATCAGTTAAGGTGGCTAGCTCATGTTCGCTCCATTTGTATGGTTGCGGCGAGTCAAAGCACAGCAAGCCTACTAACTGGTCGGAATACGGAAACGGTACGTCAAGCATAGACTGAGTTTGGACTGCCAGCAGGACATCAGCGAGAGGTGCTAGCCGGAAGTCTTGGGTAACATCGTTACAGATGAATGATTCGCCCATCTGCAAGGCATTGAGATACTCCGGAGCCGCAGTGAGGTCAACCACCGCTCCTGAGAGTTTCGGCATTGCTGGCGGCTCGATGGAGGAAATTACCGTCAAGATACCTTGGTGATTAATCGTTGAGTAAGCTATTCGCAGATAAGGGAAATATTCGCTAATTTGTTTGAGCGTGCGCTCAATTATTTGCTCTATCGACAAACCAGATCGGGTTTTAGTCGAGATGCTGTTAAGCAACTGAAGACGAGTTTTGCTCTTCAGAAGCGCTGTCTCGGCTCGCTTAGAGAGCGTGATGTCTGTCTGAATGCCAACCAAGTAAAGTAAATCGCCATTATCTGAGAACACGGGCGAAATTTTTAATTGGTTCCAGAAAGGTTGACCATCTTTGCGATAGTTTAGCAGCGTGACTTTAACTTCTTTGGCTTGAGCGATCGCATTCCTAATTTTTGCGATCGCTTCTGGATCGGTATCGGCACCTTGCAAAAACCGGCAGTTACGACCAATCGCTTCCTCTGGCTGATACCCAGTAATTCGGGTGAAAGCTGGATTCGCGTATACAATCGGGCAATCTAGTTGATGGGGATCGACGATGACAACGCCATCTGAAACTGACTTTACAGCTTGTGCCAGTTTCAGATTTTCTGCGGCGGCTCGACGCAAGGCATCTTCAGTTTGCTGACGTTTGGTGATATCCATGACTGTGCCGATCGTGCGAACCGTTGTTGCCGTTTCGCTGTAAAGAACTTTGCCTTTTCCCGCTAGCCAGCGGATACTGCCATCAGGACAGACAATGCGGAATTCAATCTCGTGGTCTGTTTTACCCTGAATAGAGTCAGCGATCGCCCCAGCGACAAGTTCCCGATCTTCAGGATGAACCCATTTTAGGAAGCATTCCTGAGTTGCGTCAGTGCCCGGAACTAAACCCAATAGCCCCTCTAAATTATCAGCTCCTGTTGGAGCGATTCCTTCACCTGTCAAAAGATTAAAATCCTCAATGTTAGTGCCAGAAGCTGCTCGTCCCAACTGAAATCGGGTTTCTTTCTCCTGAAGTGCTGCTTCAGTTTGCTGTTGATTGATGATAATTTGTTCGAGGTTTGTTAAGTTTTTTCCCAGTTGTAAGTGAGCGATCGCTTGCCTTCCTAATGTCCCCAGTGCTTGCTGCTGTTCCTTGCTTAAATCTCGCGGCACATCATCGAGGGCAGATAGCACCCCTACCATCACGCCCTCAGACGTGACTAAGGGCACACCCGCATAAAATCGGATTTTTGGATCGAATTTCACCAAGGCATGGCTAGCAAACCGTTTATCAGACAGGGTATCCCGAACGAGCATCAACTCGCATTCGCAGATTTCTGGTTGCAGGATGGCATAAGTGCAGAAAGCAACATAGGCGTCAGTGTCTGGGGTAGAAATGCCCAATTTTGACTGAAGCCAATGTTGTTTGCCATCCATAAAGCTGAGCAAAGCCATCTTTGTCTGGCAAATATAGGCTGCTAAACGGGTCAGATCGTCGAAAGCAGCTACAGATATTTGAAGATACGCTAGCTCCGGAGGAGCCGTAACGCTGATGCGATCGGGGATAGAGTTGAGTAGCGGACACCATCCCAGAGCATCGAGCGGGATTGCTCCGTTTCCAGGTATTCTTGCGTTCATGTTAAGCGCCCTTTTCTGCGAATGCTGCACTTTTTAGGAGCTAGCTGTATAAATGTTTACTTTTATTAAAACCGGATGATGAAGGCACTCTTTGAGACTTACTTTCCCTTTGCCTCTATGAGAAGCTTTATTGAAAGTTATATGATGTAGATGTTCCCTTATTTAGTTACTGAACTTAATCTTTGATACTGCATCGCTCAAGTTAGGTTAGTTGATGCCAGCCACAGACTAAAAGAAACAACAGTGTAAAGTTTAGGTAGGCAATACCCTCTTCACCGCAATTGCCAAGCCACCATCCGTCTTTAGGGAAAGCTAGGTTTTTGGCTGCAAGCAGAAATGCGATCGCGCTTCTGCTTGCAGCCTGCTAACGAAGCCTTTCTAGAGCAACTTGGCAGAACCTTCTCTATCTAGGATTCCCGTCAAGGATATATTTCTATCACAGACTGATATTTTTTGATTAACAAACACCCCATCCGCTCTTTTAGTATTTTTATCTTTACAAAACAAATGCAGCTTCAGTTTGTTTTCTTGTTACAATTATTTAACTGTATTCCCGTAATTCTTCTACTCACTGAGCAATAATCCTCAAGCTATAGTGCATATAGTAGAATGTTTATTTTAATAAAATTAAATTTTTGTAAAGCATTTTGAGATAGACAAACATTGAACAAACATTTATTAATAAGGAGTCCTAAAAAACTCAACGAAACTAGAAAAGCCTTAAATTAAGAATAGCTGGACAGGATAGATGTATTCTGACAAAGGAAAGCGATGCTCTCTTACCTACTGGGGCTGACGTTAGAATAATTTGGATTGGGCTTTTTAATCGCCTTTGAACCGAATTCAATGATTGTAGGTTTTTGTATACTAAAAATTGGGTAAAGAAGATGTCTTCAACTTTGAGTGATATACCGACTATCCTAGCAGTGGATGATAGTAGCGTCATGCAGACGCTGATCAAACGTGCCCTAGAAAGAGACTACAAAGTTTTGGTGGCAGATAATGCAGTAGATGCCTTATCGGTGATTTACCACCAGCAGATTTCAATTTTATTACTGGATGTTTCCATGCCAGGGGTAGACGGCTTAGAACTCTGCCGCACAGTCCGGAGTTTACCGCAATTTAGCGAGCTACCCATCATCATGCTGACAGCCCGAGACGGAGTTTTTGATAAAGTACAGGGGCGTCTGGCGGGTGCAACTGAATATTTGACAAAACCCTTTGAGGCTGAGCAACTGCGCCAGATTGTTGGCAGTTTTATTAATTCAAATTGTTCAACTGAAATTTAATTTCCACTCCCTCAAACTAGAAGTGTTAGCGTAGCGAATACTTGTTGGTTAAAATTAGTTACCAACACGATGTCATTGGTTCACATCCCCAACTTCTCTCTCGAAGTCGGGGATCTCGCCTTCAGGAATCATTTAAGACGGTTACAGTTATCCTAATCCTGGGTTATTTTGCTGATAGCTAATCGCAAAAATAAAGGTTTGAGATTAGCCATTAGCCATTCCTACTTTTCCGTCAACGTGAAAACCCCATCCCAGTTATCAGGAGGCGGTTCTTGGAGAAACAACTGACAGCGTTTCAGGTGCAAAGCAGCCGCTTTGTCGTTTTTGTCAATTTCTTCCAGAATGGTACCAAACTCACCCATTGCGCGAGTAAACTTACGATTTAGGTAATACTCGCGTCCTTTATGGTAAAGCTCGATCGTCATTTGCTTTTGATCTGAGATTTTTTCGTCCCGCAGTCCCACCAGTTCATAGATATTCACTGGCGTAGTCTTACCTTTGACTCGAATACAATCAAGTTCTCTTGCCCAAATCAGATTCTTGCAAGGCTGATAAGTGCTTTCGCTAATTACAATATCGCAACCATATTGTTTGCTAGCACCTTCTAAGCGAGATCCCAAATTCACTTCGTCACCAATTGCGGTGAACTCCATGCGCTTACTGGAGCCAATATTACCGCTAATTACCGTACCGGAATTAATCCCAATCCCAATCTTAAACGTTGGGAATCCGATGTCTTGGCGACAGGCATTAAATTCTGTCAAACGATGACGCATTTCGACGGCTGTTTGTACCGACATCCAGGCATGATCCGGCAAGGGTAAGGGAGAACCAAAGACTGCCATAATGGCATCGCCAATATATTTATCGAGGGTGCCTTTGTGTGTAAAAACAGCGTCTACCATCGACTCAAAATATTCATTGAGCATCTGCACCACGTCTTCTGCATTCATACTTTCAGTTAAGGTGGTGTAGCTGCGAATATCTGAGAACAAGATGGAAACTTCTTTTTTATCGCCCCCTAGTTTGGCATCACCGCTATTGATTAACTGTTCTGCCAATTCTTGAGTCATGTAGCGGTACATCGTACTCTTGAGCCGTTTCTCCTGAGAGATGTCATCCATCACCACCAAGGCACCGTAGACGTTGTTATTGTCGCTGGCATCTGCAATGGAGTTAATTGACAGGTGAACGCTATGTTGTTCTTCTTCTGTAGAGAGCAGAGTTTGATCGGGGTAGTATTGCTGGCGGCTTTTTTCTTCAGCGGCGTCTATCGCAGCTTTAAACCATTTAGAAAAGTCACCTTCTTTGATGCGGATTAGATCGGCAATTTTTCTACCTTCTATATGGTCTTCATTTTTAAATCCTAAGAGTCGCTTAGCGCTTTCATTCGCTGCAATGATCTGACCGGATTTATCAGTAGAGAGAACTCCATTAGAAAGGCTGCGGAGAATGTCACGCTGCATTTGTTCTTGCTGTTTGACCGTAGCAAACAATTTGGCATTTTGCAGCGCTACACCGGCTTGAATATTAAATGCTTCCATGAAAGCTTCATCACTTTGATTAAAGCTTGCCTTCCAGCATTCGGGAGGTTCGGGCCAAGTTTCCGGATTATAAGGGGGAAATTCTCCCTGTTTTTTCTTATTTACAAGTTGGGTGACACCAATCAACGCTTTGTCAGCGTTAAAGATTGGCATACATAATAAGCTACAAGTACGATAGCCATTTGCCTGATCGACTTGTTTAGACACTTCAGAATCTGGATCGGCATAGAGGTCAAAGGAGATATTCAGGGGTTTGCCGGATTCAGCAACTTTCCCGACATAACCTTTTCCGACTGGCACTCGCAGTTCTCGCATGGAACCGTCGGAAAGAGGGATTCTTGTCCACAAGTCATGGCGATCGCTATCTAACAGCCACAGGGTGCTACGATCTGCATTCATCAGCTCCTGGGCTTCATGCATCACCCGGTTCAGGGTATCTTCTAAGTCGAGATTGCTTTGGCTTAAGGATCGAGTCGCCTTCATCAAGGCATCAGAAGCCCGCTGTCTCTGCGTTGCCATGTAAAAAGAGCGGGAACTTTCTAGAATCAGGCGAATGGAAGGCGCAAATTCTGCAAAAATTCTTTCATCTTTTGAAGTAAAACCATTGAGATCGATTCTTTCCCCTAACGGCTTTCCTGGCTGATTTGGTAAATTTAATTTATTAATTAATTGAACGACAGCGACTAAATTTCCCTCTTCGTTTACCAGAGGTAAAGTCAACATCGTATAGGTGCGATAGCCATTTTCTTGGTCTTTCTTTTTGGCGAACGCAGAGCGCGGATCTTCGTAAAAATCAAAGGGAATATTAATACTTTTTTTATGGGTTGCTACCTCACCGGCAATGCCTTTATCTGCCGGAATCCGCAACTCTAAAGGTCGCCCCTCTGCGCCTTCAGCAAGAATTGACCAGAGTTGGTTCTTTTCTTCATCTAGTAAATAGATGGTTGTGCGATCTGCGCCGAGTAATTCTCCGGTTTTTAAGGTAATGGCATTCAACATTTCTTGAAGAATGGCATCAAAACCCTGACTATCAGTCAACATTGACAGGGTTTGATTGACTACCTGAAGCTTTTCTTCGACACCTGTGACGACTTCTTTGAAAGTTTCCTTATTCAGTGGGGCGAGCAGTGCCGTAAAACTGCCTTCTTTTGTGGCTAATGCACCACCCGTACCAGTAGGAATATTTGTAGAGGTTTGGGGAATTTGATTCCCTGTTTGATTTTCATCGTGGGGAACAACATCAATCACCCTGTCTGTATCGTTCCAACCATGCATTTTGGTAGATGAAGGTGTCATAGATTTTTTCAGATGCCTGAATTTGAGCGAGGTACGAGGCGGTGGAATTATCCTACAAATTTAACAGCCAAACTTTTTGTGCCTAGTGAGCAAATGCCATACTACTTACTCAACAGTTTACTCTTTGTTTTGGGGTTGGATAGAGGGCAGGTTATTTATTTGTTGTTCTTGGTCTTGCGTCCATTATGTTTGACTGCGGCTTGAGCTAGCAAGGACTCTGCAAAAGCGATCGCATCTTTGGCAGAATGTCCCCCAGCTAGTGTTGCTAATTCTTGGCGGCGCGTCTGGTGATTGTCAAGCACGCTGACTCGGACAACCGTGCGTTCGGAAGCCTGAAGGATGTAAGATGTCGGGTCTTCTTCCCGGAGTCCTTGAATTGCTCTCTCTAAGGGGAGGGTTGGATGAATTGCTTCGGCGTTGGTTGTCGAGACTTCGCCCTTTTTCCCAGCCTTCTTGGAGGGATCTGGCTTCTGGCTTCCTTCAACGACGTGTTTATCGACGCGGAAATGGCGGTCAGCCATTGCGGCGACGAGGGGTTGGTGAGTGACGCAAAGAACTTGATGTCCCTGAGAAAGTTGGTGGAGTTTCTCAGCGATCGCTTGGGCAACCCGTCCGGACACCCCGACATCGATTTCGTCAAAAATTAGGGTTCCGGCAGCTTCCAGTTGCGAGAAACAAGCTTTCAGCGCCAGCAAGAAGCGGCTCATTTCCCCTCCAGAGGCAGTGGCAGACAGCGGTTGTAGGGGTTCGCCTGGGTTGGGACTAAAATAAAAGGCGATTGCGTCGGCACCTGTTGCGGTTGGGGGACAAGGGGTAATTTTGACTTGAAACTGCACCTTTTCCATCGCTAAAGGCTTGAGTTCTGCCACGAGCCTGCTTTCTAGTTCGTTGGCAGCAACGCCGCGCAAAGCGGTCAACTGGTCAGCCGTAAAGGTCAAAGTTTCATGACATCGAGAATAGATTTTTTCCAGTTCTTCGAGGGAGTGACCGCTATCGGTGAGGAGAGCGAGTTCAGCTTGGATGCTTTGACTGTAAGCGATCGCTTCCCCTAACGTCGGCCCATACTTGCGGCAAATCTGCTTCAGGGTGCGGATGCGCTCTTCCACTTCCGCCAGTCGCTGAGGATCGGCTTCTAAAGAAGCACCGTAAGCATTAATTTGCTGTCCGGCTTCCACCACTTGCGCCAGAGCCGTACTCACCATATCCAGAACGGGCTGCAGCGTGGCATCATAAGTTACCATATCAATCAGCGTGGCTTCAGCTTGACCTAATAAGTCTGCACCCGCTGACTCCCCCGCATCATTTTGATAAAGAGCTTGATAAACCTGATAACTCAGCTGTTGTAACTCCACCACATGACTTAAGCGCTGGCGTTCTTGTTCAAGCTGTTCTGGCTCATCCGGTTCGCTCAAATTAGCGGCAGTTAATTCTTGGGCTTGATACTGTAGCAAATCGAGCCGTTGCAAGCGTTGCTGCTCGGACTGACGGCGTTTGTCTAAGCGATCTCGTGCTTGTTGGCAGTCGAGATAGGCAGCTTGAACGACTGAGCGTTGCTGTAGCACCGCCTCGCCGCCATAGACATCCAGTAACTCTCGCTGAAGCGCGGGTGCCACGAGTTGCACGGTTTGACCTTGGGCAGTAATTTCTACTAAGCGATCGCGCAGGCGATCCATTAATTGGCGATTGACCAGAACGCCATTGACGCGAGAGCGGCTGCGGAGGCTTCCTTGCAGGCAGGCAATCTCCCGACAACAAACCACGGCTGTATCATCCAGCAGCTCGATCTCTTGTTCGGAGAGCCACTCGGTCACTACTCGGTCAACCTTGAAGGTGGCTTCAACCAAAGCGCGATCGCTACCCGTGCGAATCGACCATTTGCTGACTTTTCCGCCCAAGGCGGCGTCAATCGCATCCAGAATAATCGACTTTCCCGCGCCGGTTTCGCCGGTCAGGACATTCAATCCAGAGCCAAATTCAAGCTCCAGATGGTCAATCAAGGCAAAGTTTTCAATCCGTAGGGACAGGAGCATGGAGCAAAATTCACCTTGAGGGAAGAGGGCAGGCAGTGGCAACCCAATGAACAATGGCAAGTGCGAAGCATTTGATGCTGTGCGAGTTATTTAAAAAAGGTACTGGGCTACCAAACTTAGTTTAGTGTTTAGTTTTAAGTCCCGAAACTTTTTCAGGGTAGCGGGAAATTGACCGAACTGGCATTGTCCCCAGCTAGAGCCGGAATACCTTGTCCTGGCGCTTCCCCTACTTATTGTTACAATACTTAACAGAGTTGCTCTGAGTCGGTTCCCAAGCTTATGAATGTTAAAAGAGTCTCCCCTATGTCACATCGGACAGACGCAAGCGATCGCATTTCTACAACAGGTGTGATGAAACCTGCCCAGACAGCGTCCGCCGCGCCAGGAGAGGCGGTCGTGGTGGAGTATGAGCTGACGCCGACAGCAGAGCAATATCCAGCAGCCGTAGATGCCCAAACCGCCTATATCCAAGCAGAAGAACTGCGCTACGACCCCGTCGCCATTACCGATTACTACCGGAGGCGTCCATTCCAAGTTTGGGGGCGATTGTTCAATATTCTGGTGCCGATACTCCGCTTTGGACTGAGTTTGTGGTGGGACAAGCAAACAGGTAGCGTTCCCAAGAACGAGCGGAAACGGGCAATTCGATTGCGGACAATCATCACGAGACTGGGACCCGCCTATATTAAGGTGGGGCAAGCGCTCTCGACCCGACCAGACTTAGTTCCGACGACTTATTTAGACGAACTAAGTCACTTGCAAGACCAACTGCCACCTTTTCCCAATGAATTAGCTTATCGGTTTATTGAGGAAGAATTAGGCGATCGCCCCGAACAAATTTACGCCGAACTCTCCCCCACCCCGGTAGCCGCTGCCTCCTTGGGACAAGTCTACAAAGGCAAGCTCAAGACTGGCGAAACCGTCGCTGTGAAGGTGCAGCGTCCCGGCTTAAGAGAAAACATTGCCCTAGATATTTACATCCTGCGTACCCTTGCCGGGTGGGCGCAGAGAAATCTCAAACAGGTGCGGAGCGACCTCGTATCCATCATGGATGAATTTGGCACCCGCATCTATGAAGAGATGGACTATACCCAAGAGGGTCACAACGCCGAGCGCTTTGCCTCTCTATACGGTCACTTACAAGATATTTACATTCCCAAGATTTACTGGGAATACACCCAGCGTCGCGTCCTGACAATGGAGTGGATTAACGGCACCAAATTGACCCAGCCAGAGGCACTCCGCGCTCAGGGAATTGATGCCGTTCATTTAATCGAGGTTGGCGTTCAGTGTTCGTTGCGGCAATTGCTAGAACATGGCTTTTTCCACGCTGACCCCCATCCAGGTAACTTGTTAGCGACGACTGACGGTCAACTTGCTTATCTGGATTTTGGCATGATGAGCGATGTCAAACCTTATCAGCGGTATGGCTTAATTGAAGCCGTGGTTCACATGGTCAACCGGGACTTTGAGGGCTTAGCTCGCGACTACGTGAATCTAGAGTTTTTAACCCCAGAGACTGACCTGGCTCCCATCATCCCAGCCCTTTCCAAGGTCTTTAGCAACGCGCTGGGAGCTAGTGTCGCGGAGATGAACTTTAAGAGCATCACCGATGATATGTCGGCGTTGATGTACGAGTATCCCTTCCGCGTTCCAGCCTACTACGCGCTGATTATCCGCTCTTTAGTCACGTTAGAGGGGATTGCGATTAATGTCGATCCCAATTTCAAAGTTCTCAGTAAAGCGTATCCCTACGTTGCCAAGCGCCTCTTGACAGACCCTTCCCCGGAATTGCGGGCATCTCTGCGCGACCTCCTGTTCAAAGACGGCAGTTTCCGCTGGAATCGTCTGGAAAATCTGTTAAAAAATGCCCGTTTCAGTGACGATTATGACCTGACTCAGGTGCTGAATCAGACTCTAGATTTTCTGTTCTCAGAGCGGGGTGCATTTATCCGGGAACACCTAACGGATGAAATTGTGAAGGGGATCGATTCGCTGGGACGCCGCACCTTCCAAAATGTCACGTATTCGCTACGCGAACGGGTGGGGATGACGGTGAATGAGGCACCGCCGTCGGCAGAAACGCCCGCCAGTCTGGAGCATATTAAACGGATCTGGGATATTCTCCAGGAAACGAGCGGATTTGACGCGATGCAACTGTTACCTGTGATTCCCCAATTGCTGATGAAGCCAGAAACTCAGCGCATGGGTCAAAAAATTGCCGGGGGTTTGGTGCAGCGAGTGGCGGCGCGATTGATTCGGGACGTTTTACTTCAGGATGCGCCCCCAAAAGCCTCCCAGAACGGTCACACGCCACGTACTTATCCCCCAACATCACCACGCTTAGCGTTGCCGCCTGCTGCCGCGAGATAAGGCTGTAGAGACCGTTGGGACATGGGAAAACTAGCTGGGTCACTGAAGAGCGTGAAGAGCGATCGCTCTGGTGACAATATCGTTCAGTTGGGAATGATCTTAGTTAAGAATGATCTTAGGTTGGGTGGAGCGTCAGCGAAACCCAACTTTTGCTTTATTAGGTTGGTTTTCTGGGCTTAACCTCAACTTACACTTTGATTGGGAAACGTTTACAAGAAAGCTAAGTTTGAGGCGATCGCTTCCCGACTCTTGTTAATCTAAAGCAGCATATATTGCCAATTGGATGAATCTCTAAGGATTTTGGTCATGAACGCGCAACCACAGATAATTAGACAAAGTGACTTACTCAATCGGCTGGTACTCGATCGCAGTACAGCAGAAGAAGTCGGTCGGGTAGAGCAATTGTGGCTAAATTCTCAATCTCACCAAGTCGTAGGGTTTAGCTGCAAGTCAGGATTTTTGGGTAGTCTAAAACAGGTGTTTAGGTGGGAGCAAATTACTACGATTGGCACCGATAGTATTATTGTCAACAACACTCCAGAAGTTATTGAACCCGAAACGCCAATTCAGAAAATTTCTTTAATTGGACATGAGGTGTGGACTGACGCTGGCAACAAAGCTGGCAAAATTATAGACTATCTCTTCAATCCTAAAACCGGCGCTGTTGTTAATTACTTATTTGTTTCTAGTGGTTGGCGCGGTGTTTTGAATGGTGTTTATTTGCTCCCGGTAGAAGCTATTTCTAGCACGGGTAGTAAACGAGCGCTTGTCGCGGATGCCATCGTCCAAACTCCGCAACAGTACACCCAGGGACTTAATCAAAAAATGAGTCAAGCCGCAGAGTTACTGAGAGAAGACTATAAGAAAACTCAGGATGATTTAGAAGCGCTAAAGCGCAGCGCTCAAAATATTGCTGAGCAAGTCAAAGACACAACTGAAACGGTGACTGGGATTGCTAAAGAAAAGTTTTCTGAGGCGACGCAGCGACAAGACACTTCTCAACCAAATGAGACGATAAAAACAATTGATACGACGGCTCAGTCTTTACCAAACGAGCCTCCAGAGCTACCTGGAAACACTAATTAAGCTAATAGGATAAAAAATCGATGATGAAGCACATCAAATAATCTTTACTTATCGGTTTTGATTCAGGTGATTGAGGGGCAACTTAACAGTAAAAGTCGTGCCGCTGCCAACTTCACTTTCGACAGCGATCGCACCATCGTGTAAATCAACACACTCTTTAACGATTGTCAATCCCAGCCCTGTACCAGAGATTGTGCCGACATTCGTTCCTCGATGGAATCGCTCAAACAAGCGTCGTTGGTCCTCTTTTGGGATTCCTATTCCCTCGTCCTGAATTTGGAAGATTGCCTCACGATCCTGACAGATAAGTTCAAAATGAACTTTGCCACCTCTAGGAGAATATTTAATTGCATTTGAAAGCAAATGGTCAATAATTTGTCGCAGCAGCTTTTTATCCAGGTAGGCGTTAGCACACTGCCCTTGATGAATAAAAGTAATCGCGTGTTGGGAGCCTATGCTAAGTTGCAATTCTTCCACCAACTCGCGGCTAAACTCTACTAAATCTACTGGTATGGGATTAAGCTCTAACTTGCCAGCCTCTGTTTTATCCAGAAGGAGGATGTCGTTTAACAACCGAGCCATTTGTTTGCTAGCAGCTCTTATTTTCTGGAAATGCGAGTCTTTTTGTACGTCAGATAATTTGTGTTTGTAGCGTTCCAGTAATTCAGCAGACATAGAGATAATTGTCAGTGGCGTGCGGAATTCATGAGATGCAGCCCTGATGAAGCGAGATTTGAGATTGCTAAGTTCTTTTTCTTGTTCTAGTGCTTTTTGGGTTTGTTCCGCCTGTTTATGGCGTTCGGTGATGTCACGTACTAGCCAGCGCAAACCGATTAAATTGCCGCAGCGATCGCGTATAGCAGCCACGTTCAGTGCAGCTGGGAACGGCTGACCTTTTGAGGGTTGTAAGCGCACTTCCCAGTCGTGCAACTGCGGGAAGTGATTCAATTCAGTCAATATATCCCTAAAAGTTTTGCGATCTTCCTTAGCCACAAAAATCGCCATTGGTTTGCCGATTAGAGAATTCTGGGAGCGGTTCAGCAAAGCCGATGCTGTGCGGTTAGCCTCCTGAATGATTCCCAAGGTATTCGTCACTAAGTACCCGTCTGGGGCAAATTCAAATAGCTCTTGGTAGCGCTGGCGTTCTGCTTTCACAGTCTCGCAGGCGATCGCAAGTTGTTCGTTGCGTTGCTGCAACTCCTCTGTAGCCACCTGCAACTCTTCCAAAACCGTGGAGAGTTCCTGCAAAGCCTCCATTGTCAGTGTTTCCTGCGGATGCGGAAGGGATGAGGATTCCCTAGTACGCTGCCACAGCTCGTGCAGGCGCTGTTGTGCCGCCTCAATCTGTTGGTTAAAAATTTCCTCTTCCATCACGTACTTGTTCTGTGAGAATTAAGCTTAAGGGTTGATGCGCTTGCAGGAGTTTTCCTAAATTCACGAGCGATCGCTTCCTTCATACTCACAGATGCATTAATTTAGTATAAAAGCAAATCCTCTCACAAAAGATGCAAGCTTAGGAATAGCTCTATTACTTACCGGAATAATATTTGTAACTACAGTAACCGACCAACTATAAAATTGAATATTACGATAGTAATATTCTGTCATCGCTAAGTCTCTCTACTAATCATAATTGCTTAGCACTTAACTTGAGTATTCTTAAGCATTTCTTTCACAAGAATAAGGCAATGAACTTTTAATTAACAATTTATGCTTACTAATACTCAGAAATTAACTTAACCCTATCTTCGATTATAAGTATTAGAATATGATTTTGTGCAACTATGATTTTAAACTACTCATGACTTTACCGTAATACAATTATCAACTTTTAAATTAATGTTGAGTTTACTTATAAAAATATAGGATTAAAATTAAATTGCAAATTTTATTAGTAGATTAAAATTATTTTTTATCAGTAAAATTAGTTATTTAATATAAAACTTATTTAAAAAGCCACCCAAACTTTCAAGAAATAGTTTTTTCATAAATATAAAAATAAAAAGGCAGTGCTAGCTTTAACTTATTCCAATTCCAATTTCCATCATCTGAGGTTCTACGATAAACTTAACTTCAAGGTTAGTGAGTAAGAGTGCAGTAGCGATCGCGTCTATCCTTACTCTAATTGCAAACTGATACAAAAGCCTAGGAGTGCAGTTAATAAAATTAACGATGTCATGCGATCGCGCTCATCTCCACCAAAGCAAACGCAAACATCTATACATGAAGGGGAAGCGATCGCACTTTTAATTAAATAATGCAACCGCTCTTCTCCTCAAAAACTACACTCGCAAATAACTACATCCTAAAATTAACTGACAACTATTAGCTCAAACAAATTTCCATTGCTTTATTCACTTAAGTATAACGCTATTGTCATGTACTAATTTGATTTGATAATAGCCATGAAATCCCTTATTTTTTAGGCTATGACTTAGATATTAATACAACCTAATAAAACCAAATTTTCAAATAACTAAACGGCTGGCAAAAAAGTTTCTTTTACACCCAAACTCTAGTATGTATTTAATACAGCATTAACAAAAAAATCTAGTTGGCTGGATTAATTTTCTTATATTTCTAGTTTAGTGTCAATATGGAAGTAAATACTCACAAATTTATATCACTCAATCCTCTAATAAACTTATCCCAAAGTGCTTGCTCACCTTAATACCTAAACAAATAATTAATAAAGAAACTAAAATATTAATTAGAATTTCTCTTGTTGAACCAAAGGGTAAGGATTGTAGATAAATAGTACATTTTGATAAGTCATTTCCTACACATAATGCTAAAGGAAATAAGAGGAATACTCCGTTTACAATTAAGATCCATAAAGATATTTTAAAACTAACTTTTAACCAATATACAGCAACATCCTGTGCAATTTTATTCAAGACTATCACTCGCAAGCGCCTTCCTTTTGCGCTCCTCATGTTTTTTTCATTAAGAAGGTTCCATGTCCGTACACAAAAAGTAATTAGGCGTGGAATTATTAAAATAGCTAATATTATTAATCCTGCTCTACTTGTAGCAAAACCTTGCAATACTTCCCAATAACTAGAATAACATCTTCTGCTAGGCAACAAATAGGTGGGAAAGGTTGACCCATTTCTACAAGAAATTACTTCAAAAGTGACCAGGCATAAAACTATTATTGTTACCGTACCAGAAACTATTCCTGTGACAGCAACAGACAAAGAATAAGAAATTCTGGTAAGTATCTTAAAAAAATTCATTGCTTCCAGAATACTTTTCAGTAAAGGGGCGATCGCTCTCAAAATCCAAAACGTTTATGCTTGATGCTGTGCTAGGCAAGTCGCTAGCTCGATTTCATCCGAAAAGTCTAATAAAGTTTCGCTTAATTCATCGAGAGCAGTTGC